>JAJYTX010000095.1 GCA_021792815.1 Pseudomonadota bacterium | reverse complement strand
ATCATGCCCACCCTCGTGTCGGGCAACACCAATGCGCCGACCATCATGATCGCCGAGCGCGCCGTCCGGTTCGTCACCGGCCGCGATGGCCCGTCAGGTCGCTGAGCGCAACGCCGCGGTGTCGGTCTGATGGTACGCGTTTCCGCGCATTTCCTGGCCTGCTGATCCGGACGGAGTCGGCCCGGAGTCCCGATTCCGTGAACGGGGACGGTACCGTGGTCCTCGTTCTGGTGTGACACCCAGGTGTGACACCCGGCAATGTCAGAGGACAAGGTCGTTCCGACCTCATGGTGCGGGCGGCCGACAACGCTCCCGTCAAAGCTCCTGCTGTCTGCGGTCCACAAAGAGCGGCGGCCACCGCTGTCCCGGGATCGATCCGACGCCGACCGGGTTTTTCCCCGGGCATCCGCCCAGGCCGCCGCGTGCGTATCGGCCCGGCGTATGGCCGGGGCTTTTCCGGCGGGAATTTCCGCGTGGTATGCCCTGACGGGATCGTGGCGGTGTCTTGGCGCGGTGCGCCGTCTGCTGACCCGCACAGAGGCTGGGCCGACGCAGCACGCGGCGGGCAACGTCATGGCGCATGCGGCTCTTCACACCGATTGAATTCATCCTGTGGCCGTGCTAAATGTGTACTGTTGGTACACAATTAAGACTGCCGGGGGTGATGCATGGCCTTCCTTCGCAATGCCTGGTACGTCGCGGCCTGGGACGACGAGGTGGCGCCGGACGCGATTCTGCACCGCCGGCTGCTCGAGGAGTCGATCTGCCTGTTTCGCGACAGCGACGGCAAAGCCCGGGCACTGCTTGATCGCTGCCCCCACCGCCATGCGCCCCTGCATCTTGGGGCCGTCCAGGGCGGTCATCTGCAGTGTCGATATCACGGACTGGCGTTCAATGGCAGCGGCGAATGCGTCCATAATCCTCAAGGCCCGCCGCCGCGGGCGGCGCGGGTGCGCGCCTTTCCGGTGATCGAGCGTCACAGTCTCCTCTGGGTGTGGATGGGCGAGGCGCGCGACGCCGACCCGGCCCTGATTCCCGACTTTCGCTTCCAGGACCCGCAGGCCGCTTTCGTCGGCAAGGGCTACCTGCATGTCCGTACGGGCTACCTGCTGGAGATCGACAATATCCTCGACCTCAGTCACATTGAATTCCTGCATGCCGCGACCCTCGGCAGCAGTGGTGTTTCCAAGGGCACCTATCGGGCGAGCAGGGAAGGCGACACCATCTGGTCGAAGCGCACGACGCACGCGGATATCATGCCGGATGCCTTGAGCGATGCAATGGGAATTCCCCGTCGGACGCCGGTCGATCGGTGGATCAACGTACGGTGGAATGCCCCGGCACACATGGCGTTGTTTGCCGGAGCGGTCCCGAGCGGACGGCCGCAGGCCGACGGCCGCGAGACCTCGCAGGCCCATTGCTTCACTCCGGAGACCGCGTCGAGCACGCACTACTGGTTCAGCATCTGCTTTCCGAGGTCGCTCGGCGAGGCCGGCGAGCGGCTGGCCCGCGAACAGCTCGCCTTCCTTCGCACGCCGTTCGTGCAGGAAGACCTGCCGATGCTGGAGGGACAGCAGCGCAACCTCGGGGATGTCGACCTGTCGGCGCTGCAGCCGGTTCTGCTGCCGGGAGATGCGGCGGCGGTTCACGCCCGCCGCGTTCTCGAGAACATGCTGGCGCACGAGACGCAGGCGCCGCGCAGCGGCTGAGGTCAGCGGGCCAGGCCCGAGAGAAACAGCCGCACCGATCCGTCCACCTGCGCAATCAATTCGGCCCGGGTGTGGGACTTGCGCAGTCCGAGCAGGGTCTGCTCATAGAGTCCGGCACGCACCAGGTGCAGAAATCGGTCGGCGTCGGCGCTGACGTCGTGAGAATGCACGAGCCCTTTGTCGTGCCACGTCTTCAGACACGCGGCCAACGCGGCAACGATCTGCGCGTGACCTCGTTCGTAGAACGCCTGCGCGACACCCGGGTGGGGATGGCCTTCGGCGATGACGCCGCGATAAACGTGCAAGGCATCGGGCCGAAGGTAGAAATGGAGCACACTCTCCCCGAAGGCCCGCAGGACCTGCGCCGGCGTTCCCTGAGCCACGGCGAGGTGGGTCGATTCGACCCATTGACGCGCCTGCTCGGCGACCACGGACGCAAACAGTCCCGCCTTGCCGCCAAAATATTTCTGGATCGTGGCCTTGGAGCCGCCCGAGCCGGCGATGATGTCGTCGAGGCTGGCGCCCGAGTAGCCTTTTGCGAGGAACTGCGCTTTGGCCTCGCTCACGATCCGAGTCAGCCTGGCCTCGGCTTCGGCGCCCCGTCGGTTTGAGGGCTTTCGAGGGCCCGGTGGCTTGCTGAGGCGCTGGCGCATGGTGGCTGGCGGGCAGTGTGGCGCAGCGGTGATGATGCCGCAAGCGCCGGTGGATGCTCAGACGGCCGCCTGGATCGCCGCGGCGTCGACGTTCGCATACCGACTGCGGACCAGCTCTCCCCGACTGCTATGCCATCGGGTGACCCGCGCTTTCGGATCCTGCACCTGCGCCTGTCCGGCATCGACACCCCCGCGTCACACCGTGCGCCGATGACGCATCGCGAACGGCTATCCGAATATGTTTCGACGAGCATGGTGAAAGAGCTCGGATCCGTGAATGACGGCCTCGCCGGGCCCGCTCTCACCGGCGGCTGCCGATATAGACATCGACCAGCTCGCCGGGATAGAGCGGCGTGCCGCGTGGCGGGGTGAACCGGAAAATGATGGGCAGAACCCGGGTGTCGACCTGCTCCTGCCGTCCATCGGACAGCTCGATCTTCGGTGTCACGTACGGATCGATCCGCACGAACTGCAGTGGGACACCCACGGCGCTGCCGCCGCGGATGAACATCTGCGCCGTGATGTCGCGGGCCGGGGGCAGGCGCGGAACGAGAATCTCGTCCAGATAGGCCTTGACCTGCAGGCCGGCGCTCAGTGGCTGCATGACGATGACCGGGTCATTGCCCCGGGTGTAGGTGTCGTAGATACCCTGCGGGGAGACGTAGCTGCCCACGGTGGCGACGTTGCGCAGCACGACGCCGGCGACGGGTGCGCGCAGCACGTACTCGCGCAGCAGCGCCGCATCCGCGGCCCGCGTTTCCACCGCCACTTGCAGGTTCGCGCGCGCGATGCGCAGATTGTCCCGAGCACTGAGCAGTGCGAGATGGCTCACCGCGCGCCGATCGAATGCCGCCTGCTTCACGAGGATCGCAAGCTGATCCCGCTGGTAGACGAGCGTGGCACGGGCCGCGGCCACCCGGGCACCGTCTGCGACGACCAGCCGACGCTGCACTGCGTCGTCGACCGCCAGCAGTGCGGCGCCCTGGGAGACCCGGGTGCCGGGACGCACGTAGACACGGACCGCCGGGCCGGCAACCTGTGGATACACGTTGATGTCATCTCCACTGGCCTGCTCGCTCTGGATGATGCCCTCGGCAGAAATGCCGGTCGGGTAGGGATCGCGGCTGACCGCGAGCGGGGGCTGGGTGGGCAGCTTGCGTCCGTACCAATAAGCGCTCACCAGACCGGCAACGATGCCGAGCAGCGCCAGGCCAAACAGGAATTTCGGCTTCATGCGGCGGATTGCGGCGGATCGACGATGCGACCGTCCTCCATGTGAATGATCCGTGAGGCGTATTCGTAGATGCGATCGTCATGGGTCACGACGACGATCGCCCGCCGCTCATTGAGAACATGACTGCGCACGAACGCGACGATCCGGCGGCCGGTATCACCATCGAGCGAGGCCGTCGGCTCATCGAGCACCAGCAGATCCGGCTCGGCGACCATCGCGCGGGCGATCGCGACCCGCTGCTGCTCACCGCCGCTCAGGCGGTGCGGCGTCAGCCGTCCCTTGTCGGCGAGCTCGACGACCTCGAGAACGCCGCGGGCCCGCTCGAGACTCCGCTCCCAGGGCACATGCCGCAGGACCAGCGGCACGGCGATGTTCTCGAGTACCGTCAGACGCGGAAACAGGTGATAGTCCTGGAACACGAATCCCAGGGTGTGCAGACGGAAGTCGGCCAGTGCATTGGCGTTCAGCCGCCAGATGTCCCGGCCTTCGACCACCACCGTGCCGGAGTTCGGGCGCAGGATGCCCGAGATCACGCTGAGCAGGGTGGTCTTGCCGGATCCGGACGGCCCGACGATGTAGAGCATTTCGTTGTAATCGACGCTGAAGGAGACATTGCGCAGCGCATCGGTGCGCGCCGGCGCTTCGCCGAACCACTTGCTCACGCTCTCGACGCTGAGAATCATGGTCAGCTCCGGAACACGATGAACGGGTCGATGCGCAGAATGCGGCGGATGCCGATATAGGCGGAGACCCCCGAGATGACCAGCACCATGACCAGCGCCATGAAAATGTTCTGGAAGGTGATCATCGCGGCATAGTTCGGAATGCGCAGCTTGCCGAATGCGACCAGCGCGGAGGCGAGCAGCACCCCGAAGCCGAACCCGAGAAAGCTCACCACCAGCGACTGATAGAAGATCATCGCCACCAGCTCGCCGCTGCGCGCGCCGATAGCCTTCAGCGCGCCGAACCGTTCCAGATTGTCCAGCACGAACATGTAGAACGTTTCGCCCGCGATCGACAGCCCGACGATGAAGCTGATCAGCGTCATGATCAGAATGTTCGTGCCCATCGCCGTCTTGAATTCGTAGAAGCGGTCGTTGCGGGTGGTGAATTCTCCGGCCGTCAACGCCAGGTAGCCGAGCCGGGTGACCGCCCGCTTGATCGCCGGGATGGCGGCGGCGGACTTCGGCTGCGCCAGGATGAACGACATCCGGTAGCGTGTCGACGGCAGGTCCTGTGTCGCGCGGCTGTAGGTCGTGTACAGGGTCGGCAAGCCGAACAGGCTGCCGACGGACACGTGCGCGATCCCTGCGACGACACCCCGATGATCGTTGATCTCGAAGGTCGTGCCGATCTTCGGGCTGCCGAGCTTGGCGTAGTTCGCATCGCGCACCACGAAGAAGGCGTTGTTGCCGTAGATGTTCAGGGTCTGCCCAGCGAGGAGCTCGGGTCGTCCGAACAGTGTCGCATCATCGAGTCCGATGACCGTCGCGGACTGGTAGGTGCCGTCGCCGAGACGCACCAGTCCGGCCCCGACATAGAGCGGCACGGCGTAATCGATGCCCGGAATGCTGCGCACGGCATCCAGCACGTAATTCGGCATCGGGATGCTGTTCTGAGGGGTCTGGACGTCCGGATCCATGACCCACATGGTGGCGCCGATGTTGATGATGTTTCCCGCGGAGTGCTCGATGATGCCGAAGAACATCGAGGTCATCAGCATCATCAGGAACACGGCGAAGGTAATGCCGATCACCAGCGTCATGAACTTGCCGCGATCGCCGAGCAGCAGTTTCAGCGCCAGCCTGAGCACCCCGCTCACGGGCGCTGTGCTCCTGCGCGTGCGGCGAGGTTCGGGCGGAGCGGCCATCCATCGCCGCCGAGCGCAACGAACAGCGCCGTCGTGTCCTGCAAACGCGCCGCCGTGGTGCTCGCCGAGGACACCCGCGCGTTCTGATAATTGATCTCGGCGAGCAACACCGCGGAGAAATCCGTCGCGCCGGAGCGGTATCCGGCCTCGGCGAGACCGATCTGAGCGTGCAGTGCCCGGGTCAAACGATCCTGGTCGCGAGCGGCGGCGCCGTCGTGCTCGAGCGCGCGCAGCGCGTCTGCAACCTGCTGGAAGGCTGCGAGGACGGTGCTGCGGTAAGTGGCGCGGGCCGCGTCGTACGTCGCATACGCCGCGCGCTCCTGCGCGCGGAGCCTGCCGCCCTCGAAGACTGGCTGGGCAAGGGCGCCGCCGATGCTCCAGATGGCGCTCGAGGCGCTGAACAGCTTGCCGGCCGCGAGCGCGGTCGAGCCTGCGGAGGCGGTCAGGGTCACCAGGGGGAAGAGCTGCGCCTTGGCGATGCCCACGCCGGTCAGTGCGTAGCGCATCTGCGCTTCGGCGATCTGGATGTCAGGCCGGTGACGCAGCAGAATCGAGGGCAACGCAACCGGAATCTCCCGCGGCAACGCGAATTCCCGTAGCGTGAAGCCGTCGTCACGCGCCTGGCTCGGGGATTTGCCGAGCAGCACCGCGAGCAGATGCCGATACGCGGCGAGTTGCTGCTGCAGCGGCGGCAGCTGCGATTCGCTGGCGTGCAGTTGTGCACGCTGCGCCAGGACGTTTGCGTACGTTACGCCGCCACCGCGGTACTGTGACTCGGTGAGGCGCAGCAGGCGCCGCTGTGCGGCGATGGCCGCCTTCGTCGCCCGGATCCGGGCGGTTGCGGCCGCCGTGCCGATCGCGGCGTCGACCACATTGCCGGCGAGTGTCAGGCGCGCGACGGCCAGGGCGGCGCGCTGTGCCGCCATCTGAGCCTCGCTGCCGCGGTAGACGAGTCGATTGATCCCGAAGAGGTCCGGGTAGTAGCTGACCGCGACGCTGCCGGTGTACAGCGAAAACGTCGATCCCGGCAGATGACCACCGAAATTCGCGCCCGAGTTCCGGGTCCTCGCGGCACCCAGGTCGACACCGACCTGGGGGTACAGCACCGCGGCGGAGACCCGCACATTGGCGCGGGCGACGCGCAGCAGCGCGTGCGCCGCGGCCACCGTGGGGCTGTGACGCAAGGCGAAAGCGACCGTGGAATCGAGCCGTCGTGAGCCGAACAGCTGCCACCAGGGGCGCGGCAGCGTGGCGCCATACGCGAAGGCCTGAGGTGCGATCCGCTGATCGGTGCCGGTGTCGGACCGGCGTGGCGCCGGGGCGGCGGTGTACTGCGGCGCGGTCCGCACCACAGGCACACGCAGCGGCGGGGCGAACTGGCAGGCGCTCAGGCCGAAGGAGAGGAGCGGCCACAGGGTGACTGCGCGCGAAAGCCCGCGCAGTCGGCGTGGCAGAGATCCCGCACAGCGGGGACACCGTCGGCAAGGCAAGGCGCACCTCGGAGGCGCGGAGGCTGACTTCATACGCGCGCCGCCATGCTCCCATTCGGCCGGGGCAGTCGTAATACGTGGATGTGGAACGCAAACCAGGGCGCATTTCGCCCGATACGTATCCTGGCGCGTCCCACGCGTGCGACGCGCACCGTCTTGCCCTGTGCGGCGAGCGCTGTGCGCTGGATCGGGCGGGTCTCCGCGAGCGTGAGCTGGCCGGGGGGGTCGTCGAGGCAGGCCTGCAGGTGCCTGCGCGGCCCGATCCGGCGCCGCGACCTGGACGCGCACGCGCTCGCCCTGCCGTTCAGGCGTCGGTCACCCGGCTCGGCCGCGTGAGCGGGTCGGTGCCGTTCCAGGCCCGCTGTTCCTCGATGCGGTGGATCGGGTGATCGGTGATCCGCTCGGGCACGGAGCGGAGATCACTCTGCGAGTCGCTTGGGTCGAAGGTCCGCGCGTGATCATACGGTCGGAGTTTGATCATTTTTTGAGCAGATGGCCGGTAGCCATCCCGGGGAAATCCGTGCCCGCCCCGGTGCGCAAGGGGCGCTGCGTCATCAGCCTCGCGCCACCGGCGGCTTGCGCTGCATCCTGGTCTTGAAATTCATCCGCTGCAGCCCGAGGATGAACATCAGACTTTGACGGAACGGGGCACGGAACCCGCTCGTGTCGAGCCTTCGGCTGTGCGCCGCAGCCGTGTCGTCCGCGCGCCGGCGTGCCGCATGAGCCCCGGCGGCCCGTTGATCGCCTTGACAGAAGTGGCAGCCGATGACTGAGCGTTTGGAGCAGGACTAATGGATGCGCCTGAGAGCCCGTCGAAGGGAAACCTGCTCGTGCTGGGTCTCGTCGCGATGCTCGCGGGCATTGCGGTCGGGCTGGTCGGCGCACTGTTCCGGCTGGCGCTCGACGATGCGGACCGGCTGCGTGGCGAGCTGCTTCGCTCGGCGCACCGCTGGAGCCTCGGCGGATTCCTGCCGTGGCTTGCTCTGATCACGGCGAGTGTGGCGCTCGCCTCGTGGATGGTGCGACGTTTCGCGCCGCATGCCGCCGGCAGCGGCATTCCGCAGGTCGAGGCCGAACTCGACGCGCAGCTGCCGCCACCTTCGGTGCACCTGGTCCTCGTGAAGTTCGTGGGCGGCGTGCTCTCAATCGGCTCGGGTCTCGCGCTCGGGCGAGAGGGGCCGACCATTCAGATGGGTGCCAGCATTTCCTACCATATCGGCAGGTGGTTGAATCGCAATTGGGAGGATTGTCGAGTGCTGATGGCGGCCGGTGCGGGCGCGGGACTGGCCACCGCCTTCAACGCGCCGATCGCGGGCGCGGTTTTCGTGCTCGAAGAACTGGTCAAACGCTTTGAGACACGCACCA
>JAJYTX010000094.1 GCA_021792815.1 Pseudomonadota bacterium | reverse complement strand
GTCCGGTCGGTACGTTGATGCCGTCGACGCGCAGGGTCCTGAATCCCTTCTTGCCCGCCCACTTCGCCAGGTCGGTGTAGTAGCCCTTGCGTGCCACCACCAGCGGCGCGAGCAGGCAGATGCGCCGACCCTTGTACTCGCGCAGCAGACGCGCCGCGATGGATCCGGCGCTCTGCGGCTCGATCGCGACGTCGCAGTCGGGACAGTATTGGACCCCGAGCTTCACGTACAGCAGCCGCAGGAAGTGGTAGATCTCTGTCAGTGTCGCCACCGTGCTCTTGCGTCCGCCGCGGCTGGTGCGCTGCTCGATCGCGACCGTGGGCGGTATGCCGAAGATGGCATCGACATCGGGTCGCGCGGCCGGCTGCACGAACTGGCGTGCATAGGCGTTCAGCGACTCGAGATACCGCCGCTGGCCCTCGTTGAACAGGATGTCGAACGCAAGGGTCGACTTGCCAGAGCCCGACACGCCGGTGACGACGGTGAAGCGGTTTCTCGGGATCTGCACGTCGATGTTCTTGAGATTGTGCTCGCGGGCGTGATGCACGACGATCGCATCGCGCACGCCGTGAGTGTCGCTGGCGTAGCGGTTTCGGGGCTCGGCCACTTCAGCGGCCGTGGCCAGCGGCACCGCAACGTTTCCGCCGGACAGCGCCCGTTCGTAATCGAGGAGCGCCCTGCCGGTGTGTGAGTCCGGATGGCGACGCACCTGCGCCGGCGTGCCGGCGCAGACGATCCCACCACCGCGCTCGCCGCCTTCGGGGCCGAGGTCGATGACCCAGTCGCAGGCGCGGATCACATCGAGGTTGTGCTCGATGACCAGCAGCGAGTGGCCGGCGGCGAGAAGCTTGCGGAACGCCAGCAGCAGTCGCGCCACGTCCTGGAAATGCAGTCCCGTAGTGGGTTCGTCGAACAGGAAAAGCTTGCCCTTGTGAGTGATGCTCGAGAGCACCGAGCCCGCCTGCGCCAGATGGCTGGCGAGCTTCAGCCGCTGCGCTTCGCCGCCGGAAAGGGTCGGGACAGGCTGACCGAGCGTCACATATTCCAGCCCGACGTCGGCGAGCGGCGCGAGGCGCGCGCACACCTCGCGCGAATCGCGGAAGAACCCGATGGCCTCGGTGACCGTCATGGCGAGCACGTCGGCGATGCTCGCGCGCCGTCCGTTGGATCCTTCCCGGCGGATGTCCAGCACTTCGTCGCGATATCGGCGGCCGTTGCAGTCGGGACAGCGCAGGTAAACGTCCGAGAGAAACTGCATCTCGACGTGCTCGAAGCCGTTGCCGGCGCAGGTCGGACAGCGTCCGCTGCCTGAGTTGAAGCTGAAAGTGCCCGCGGTGTACTTGCGCTCGAGCGCCGCCGGCTCGGCCGCGAACAGCGCACGGATGGCGTCGAATGCGCCGACGTAGCTCGCGGGGTTGGACCGGGTGGTGCGGCCGATGGGGCTCTGGTCGACCATGACCACGTCGTCGATGAGTTCCGCGCCCGCCAGGGCGGTAAACGCGCCCGGTGTCTCGGTCGGCCTGCCGAGATGCTTCAGCAGCGCCGGATAGAGCACCGCCTCGATCAAGGTGGACTTGCCGGAGCCCGAGACGCCCGTGACGCCAACCAGACGCTTCAACGGGATGCGGACATCGACCCCTTTGAGGTTGTGTTGGGATACGCCACGCAGTTCCAGCCAGCGGTTCGAGCGCGCTTCGGCGACCACTTCGGTGGAGCGGGCCGCCCCGCCGTCGGAGACTGCGGCCGTCATGACGCGCTTGGCCGGCGCGATTCCGCTCGGGCGCGGGAGCGCGTCGGAGGACGATCCGGCTTCCGGGCGGAGGTCGCCTGCCGTGACCTCGGCCTGTCCGCTCAGATACCGGCCGGTGAGCGAGCGGGCGCTGGCTCGGATCTCGCGCGGGGTGCCGAAGAAGACGATCTCACCGCCGTGCTCACCCGCTCCGGGCCCGAGGTCCAGGATGCGGTCGGCTTCGAGCATGATCTGTGGGTCGTGCTCGACCACGAGCAGCGAGTTGCCGGCATCGCGCAGCCGCTTCATGACCGTGATGACCCGTTGCATGTCGCGCGGGTGCAAGCCGATCGAGGGTTCGTCGAGCACGAACAGCGTGTTGACGAGAGAGGTGCCGAGCGCGGTGGTGAGATTGATCCGCTGCACCTCGCCGCCGGAGAGCGTGCGCGACTGCCGGTCCAGGGTGAGGTAGCCGAGTCCCACGTCGGCGAGATAGCCGAAGCGCGCGCGGATCTGCCCGAGCAGCAGGTCGGACGCCTCGTCGAGCGGACGGGGCAGCGTCAGATGCTCGAAGAATTCGCGTGCCCGCTCCACCGGCAGCAGCATCACGTCATGAACCGACAGGCCCGGCAGCCGTCGCAGTGTCTCATCGCTCCATTCGGTTCCGCGCGGACGAAAGCGCGCGCCGCTGCCGAGGGCCGCATCGGCGAGCTCCGGGGTTCCGAGGCGCCACAACAGCCCCTGGGTCTTCAGGCGCGCGCCGCCGCAGGTCTCGCACGGCGTGTAGGCCCGGTAGCGTGACAGCAGCACCCGCACGTGCATCTTGTAGGCTTTCGTCTCGAGCCAGGCGAAAAAGCGCCGCACGCCGTACCAGACGCCCTTGCTCCAGTCGCCTTCGCCCTCGATCACCCAGCGGCGCTGTTCCGCGGACAGATCGCGCCACGGTGTATCGAGCGGCATGCCGCGCCTGCGGGCGAACTTCTCCAGGTCCTGCTGGCATTCGGCATAGGAGCGGGTCTGCCAGGGCCGGATCGCGCCGCCGCGCAGCGACTTGGCGTCATCCGGCACCACCAGGCCGAAATCGATGCCGATGACGCGGCCGAAGCCGCGGCAGGTCTCGCAGGCGCCGATCGGCGAGTTGAAGGAAAAGAGGCTGGGGGTGGGCTCCTGGTAGGAGAGGTCGCATTCGGCGCAGTGCAGTGCGCTCGAGTAGCGCCAGATGGCCTGTGTCTGCGGCGGATCGCCGTCATCGACGACGTGGACATTGACGCGGCCATGGCCAATACGCAGCGCGGCCTCGAGCGACTCCAGGATGCGGCTGCGCTCGGTGCGACCCGCGCGGAAGCGGTCCTGCACCACCTGCAGGGTCACCGTCGGCGCGGGCCCCGCCTTGGCCCGCGACGGACGCGCCCGTTTGCCGGCGGGCGCCGCCGGGGTCGGAGCGGTGGGCGGCGGTGCGAGAAAGCGGGTGTAGCCCTGCTTTTCCAGCAGCGTGCGGACCTCGCTCTCCTGAAAGCTCTGCGGCACCGTCACCGGAAAGGTGAGCAGCAGTCGTGGATCGGCCGCGGCCGCGGCGCGTTCGATGAGATCGGCGTGGATGCTCGCAGCGGTGTCACGCCGCACCGGCCGACCGCAGTGCTGACAGTACAGCGACGCGGCCCGCGCGAACAACAGCTTCAGATGATCGTTGAGTTCGGTCATCGTGCCCACGGTCGAGCGCGAAGTGCGCACCGGATTGGTCTGGTCGATGGCGATGGCAGGCGGGATGCCGGCGATCGCATCGACCTGTGGTTTGTCCATGCGGTCGAGAAACTGGCGCGCGTAGGGGGAGAACGTCTCGACATAACGCCGTTGTCCCTCGGCGTACAGCGTGTCGAAGACGAGCGAGGACTTTCCAGAGCCCGAGACCCCGGTGACCACGATCAGCTCGTTGAGCGGGAAGTCGATATCGAGGTTCTTGAGGTTGTTCTGCCGCGCGCCGCGCACTCGGATGGGATCCTGCGCAGTGGTGTCGGAGTGGCGGGTGGCACGGCGGGCGTCGGTCATTCCTTCACCAGGGGGGTCTCGGGAGGGAGGTGGCGCGCGCAGCGGGCGCGACCTCCATGATTTTACCGGAATGTGCCGATGCCGGGCGAAATTGCCCCGCGTCCAGCCGCGACGGCGACTCAGTACTGTATCGCCGCGCCGTCTCTCCGGTACGATAGGCGCTTGTGAACAGTTGTCGCCTGCAACCGCATCCCGGGACACCGGATGAACGCGTGGACGGGATCGAAGTCCGGGTCGAGGCCGGTTCGGGTACGTTGTGCCTTCGATATCGTCTGCACGGGGATTTGCCGCGGATCCGCGTGCCGCCTGCGAACCGTGCCGGACGGGCCGACGGATTGTGGATGCACACGTGTTTCGAGGTTTTCCTGCACGCCGGGACCGCGCCTCGCTACCTGGAGCTGAATTTTTCCCCGTCCGGGCAATGGGCGGCGTACCGTTTCAGTGGTTACCGGGACGGCCGGGAGCCGCTCGAGCTCGAGGAGCCACCCGGGATCGTGGTGCGCTGCGAGGGCGGGGCGGCGGGGCGGGGCGGTTCGCTCGAGCTCGCGGCGAGCGTACGGTTTCCCGTTCTGACCGCGACCGTCGGACGCAAACTTCATCTCGGCCTGTGCGCGGTGGTGGAGGATGACGCCGGCGGGCTGTCATACTGGGCGTTGCATCATGCGGCAGGCAGACCGGACTTCCATCACCCGGAGACCTTCACTCTCGAGCTGCCCTGCCCCGGGAGCGTCACTGGATCGCACTCCGTACCCTGAGCCGCATCGTATGAAGTTCGGCATCGACCGCCTGCTCGGTCAACCGTCGCTGCGCAAAGCGCTGACCGGACGTCGTGTGGCGCTGCTCGCCCACCCGGCGTCGGTGACGCGCGACCTCACGCACACACTCGATGCCCTGGCGGCGCTCGGTACGATACGGCTGACCTGCGCCTTCGGGCCGCAGCACGGGCTGCGCGGCGACAAGCAGGACAACATGGTCGAGTCGGTCCACTTCACCGACCCGATGCACGGTATCCCGGTGTTCAGCCTGTATGGCGAGGTCCGGCGGCCGACCGCCGCCATGATGGACGCATTCGATGTGCTGTTGGTGGACCTTCAGGACGTGGGCTGTCGCGTCTACACCTTCGTGACCACCCTGCGCTACGTGTTGGAGGAAGCGGCCCGACATGGCAAGAGCTTGTGGGTGCTCGACCGGCCGAACCCCATCGGCCGGCCCATCGAAGGACTGAGGCTGCTCCCCGGTTGCGAGAGCTTCGTCGGCGCGGGCTCGATGCCGATGCGACACGGCCTGACGCTCGGCGAACTCGCGCGTTGGTTCGTGAAGACGCTGAATCTCGATGTCGACTGTCAGGTCATTCCCATGGAGGGCTGGAACCCCTATGCGCCTCCAGGACATGGCTGGCCGCTCGGAGCGCGCACCTGGGTGAACCCGAGCCCCAATGCGCCCAATCTCTGGATGGCGCGCTGTTATCCGGGCACCGTGATGCTCGAGGGCACGACGCTCTCGGAAGGCCGGGGCACCACCCGGCCGCTGGAGTGGTTCGGCGCGCCGGACCTGGACGCCGGGCAGTGGCTGGCCGCGATGCGCACGCTTGCGCCGCAATGGCTGCGCGGCTGCAGGCCCCGGGCGTGCTGGTTCGAGCCGACCTTCCACAAGCACGCCGGACTGCTTTGCGCCGGGGTGCAGCTGCACGTGGAGGATCCGCTCTACTATCACCACGAGGCATTCCGCCCCTGGCGGCTGATGGCGCTCGCGTTCAAGGCGCTGCGGCGGCTGCGGCCCGACTACCCGCTGTGGCGGGACTTCCCGTACGAGTACGAGCACGACCGGCTCGCGATCGATGTCATCAACGGCGGTGAGCTGCTGCGCCGCTGGGTCGACGACGCGGCGGCCACGGCGGGCGACCTCGAGCGGCTCGCGCTCGCGGATGAGGCATCCTGGCAGGCCGAGCGCCAGCCTTTTCTGATATACTGATAAATCTTCACCAACGGCCGGCGGTCGGGCCAGACGTCCCGCACCGGGGCCCCCTGCAGAGTGACCCCGTGCAACCCGCCCGCGATATCACCCGCTACCGCAAGTACTGGGCGGAGCGCTTCGGCACCGCCCCGTTCCTGCCCATGTCGCGAGCCGAGATGCGTGATCTCGGCTGGGACAGCTGCGACATCATCCTCGTCACGGGCGATGCCTACGTCGATCTGCCCAGCTTCGGTATGGCGATCATCGGACGGGTCCTCGAGGGCCAGGGGTTTCGCGTGGGCATTGTCTCGCAGCCGGACTGGCACGGCGCCGAGCCGTTCGCCGCCCTCGGGCGGCCGAACCTGTTCTTCGGCATCACCGCCGGCAACATGGACTCCCTGGTCAACCGCTACACCGCCGACCGGCGGCTGCGCAGCGACGATGCCTATACTCCGGGCGGCGCGGGCGGCAGGCGTCCGGACCGCTCGGTGATCGTATACGCGCAACGCGCACGGGAGGCCTTCAAGGACGTCCCGATCATCATCGGCGGTATCGAGGCTTCGCTGCGTCGCATCGCGCACTTCGATTACTGGTCCGAGAAAGTGCGCCGCTCCATCCTGCTCGATGCCAAGGCGGACCTGCTGGTCTACGGCAGCGGGGAGCGGCAGGTCTGCGAAATCGCCCATCGGCTGGCCGCAGGAGAATCCATCGACGACATCACGGACGTGCGCGGCACCGCCTTCGTGCGCAAGAGGCTGCCTTCAGGCTGGATCGAGATCGACTCGACCACCATCGATGAGCCGGGGCCGCTCGCACCGCGGCCCGACCCCTATGCGCCCGAACCGCAACGTCCCGCAGCGCGGAACGCGGACTCCGGCGCATCGGCCGGCCCCGGTCCTGTGGTTCGCGCCACGCGCCGCGTGAAGAACGCGGATCGTGAGCGCAGCGTGATCCGCCTGCCCTCTTTCGAGCAGCTGGCGGCCGACCCCGTGTTGTATGCGCATGCATCCCGCATCCTGCACCAGGAGGCCAACCCCGGTAATGCCCGCGCGCTGGTGCAGCGCCACGGTGACAGTGACGTGTGGCTCAATCCGCCGCCCATCCCGCTCACCACTGCGGAGCTCGACTGGGTGTACGAGCGTCCCTACCAGCGCCGCCCGCACCCGGGCTACGGCGAGGCCACCATTCCCGCCTACAAGATGATCCGCTTCTCGGTGGCCATCCAGCGAGGCTGCTTCGGCGGCTGTTCGTTCTGTTCCATCACCGAGCACGAGGGTCGTATCATCCAGAGCCGCTCGGAGCAGTCCGTGCTGCGCGAGGTAGAAGCCGTCCGCGACCAGGTGCCGGGATTCACCGGCGTCATCTCCGACCTCGGCGGTCCCACGGCGAACATGTATCGGCTCGCCTGCCGCAGCCGCCAGATCGAGAGCGCCTGCCGCCGCCCATCGTGCGTGTATCCGGGCATCTGTCCCAACCTCGACACCGATCATGCGCCGCTCATCCGGCTGTACCGCAAGGTGCGCAGCCTGCCCGGCGTTCGCAAGGTGCTCATCGCCTCGGGCGTGCGCTATGACCTCGCGATCGAGTCGCCCGAGTACGTCAAGGAGCTGACCCAGCACCATGTCGGGGGCTACCTGAAGATCGCCCCGGAGGCGATCTCGCACGGGCCGCTTTCGATGATGATGAAGCCGGGCATCGGCGCCTACGATCGATTCAAGGAGCTGTTCGATCGCTTCTCGCGCGAGGCGGGCAAGGAGCAGTACCTCATTCCGTACTTCATCGCCGCGCACCCCGGCACCCGCGACGAGGACATGCTCGAGCTCGCCCTGTGGCTGAAGCGCAATGGCTTTCGCGCCGACCAGGTGCAGGCCTTCCTCCCCTCGCCCATGGCGAGCGCCACGGCCATGTATCACTCGGGCAAGAATCCGCTGAAGCGCATCAGCCGCGCCGGCGGTGACGTGCCGCTGCCCAAGGGATTGAAGGTGAGAAGGCTCCACAAGGCCTTTCTGCGCTACCATGATCCGCAGAACTGGCCGGTGCTGCGCGAGGCGCTGCGCCGCATGGGCCGCGCCGATCTGATCGGCGGCGGCCGGCACCAGCTGGTGCCGGCCTACCAGCCCACGGACACCGCTGTGGCGCGCGAGACGCGAACCGCGCCGCAAGGGCGCGCGGCGGCTCCCGCCCGCCCGTTCCGTACCCAACACACCGGCCTGCCGCGCACGCCGCGTCGGTGACGCGCCGCGCTCCGGCCGGGCAGGACATCCGGCGAGGCGCGCCGCACCGCCGCGCCTACGGCCGCCGCCAGATCAGTGTCCGGTTGTTCGCCGGCATGGGACAGTCCTCCGCGAGGCGCAGTCCGATCGAGCGTGCCAGCGCGTCGACCGCGGCGAAATCGCGGATGCCGCTGTCCGCGGAGCGGCGTTTGAGCCACGCGTCGAAAGCCGCATTGCTTGCACTGGTGAACGCGCCGTCGTAGTTGAACGGACCGTACACGGCAAGCGCACCATCCGCCGTGAGCGACCTGGCAAGCGCGGCGAACAGGGCGCACACGCCCTCCCAGCTCATGATGTGCAGCGTATTGGCCGTGAATACGGCATCGAATCGCGCATCGGGCCAGGGACCGAAGACATCGAGTGCCAGC
>JAJYTX010000093.1 GCA_021792815.1 Pseudomonadota bacterium | reverse complement strand
TGAAGAGCTGCGGCTTGCCTCGACGCACCCCATGTCCCGGGTACTCGATTGTGTGGCAGGCGTGTTTCTGCAGGATGCGCGCCAGTTCGATCACTCGCGTGTCGTCCATCCGGACCTGCCTCAGCTGATTGAGCAGTACTACGGTAAGACGATCCAGCAGGTGCTCGGTGTCGGCCCGTATCAGGGCAAGTACGTGTACTGGGCGGACACGCCGACGACCGACAAGCAGGTGGCCGTATTCGGGCATGCTGACGTCAGAGTGACGCGATCGCTGACGTTCAATGCAGGCCTGCGCTGGTCACATTTCACGACCGGGTCGACTTTGTTTCTGGCCGGGCCGTTCAACGGAGGCAATTTCAATTTTGCGGGCGGCTCCTCCTCGAGCGCGGTGACCCCGCAGATCGGGCTGACATGGCGTCCGTCCAAGTCGAGCCTCTTCTATGCGTCGGCGGCAAAGGGATACCGTTCCGGAGGCGTCAATGATCAGACAACCAGTCTGATTCCGACCTGCCACGTTTCCGCACCGGTTTCCATAAAGCCGGATTCGCTATGGAGCTACGAGCTGGGAACCAAGGACTTCTTCTTGCGACACAGAGCCGCGATCGATGCAAGCGCATACTTCGTCACCTGGAACAATATCCAGAATTTCACCATCATTCCGCAGTGCGGCATCAACGCGACGTTCAATCTGGGTGACGTGGTGAGCAAGGGATTCGATGTCTCGGCCGAGGCGCTGCTGACGCGAAACCTGCGGGCACACCTCGACGTGGCGTATACCGACGCGTACTTCAAGAATACGGTGATCGTGCCAACAGGCGGGATCGGCCAGATCGTGGCTGCGGGCGACCGGGTTGCCGGCGCCTCCGCGACCTCCGGTCCTCCGGTTCCTCCGTGGTCGATCAGTCTTGGAGGCGAGTACGACTTTCATCTCTTTGACCACAGTCTGTTCCTCTCGCTGCAGGATGTTTTCGATAGTCGCAACAATGGACCGTTCTTTGCGCACGATCCGGCAAATGCCGTGCTGTATGACCCCTCTTTGCCGACGGATCCTTCGACCAACATGCTCAATCTGAGGCTCGGTTGGCGATTGCACAGCGGCTGGACGCTCAGGTTGTTCGCAGACAACGTATTGAACTCCCATCCGCAGCTCTCCGTGAATCATGCACTGCCGGGTGACCCGCGACTGTCGGCGAGCACTTTTCGGCCATTGACGATCGGCATTTCAGCGATATACGACCTCTGAAGGCGCAGACCGTCCGAAGCCGGAAAGCGCGATTCAGGATCGTCCGCCTCGGCGAATTGCGCGCACACTCACCCTGTCTGTAGTGGAAAGGACGGTGCCCCGCGGGCCATCAGTGCGGGTGAGGTGCCTGGTATGCGGATCGCGCCGCGGGCCACCGCCAGTGTCAGGGGATTCGGCCGTGGCGGCGCAGCAGGTCACACAATTGAGCGGGTTCGATTGACCGCAGGACGGCACCGCGCGGCCGGATGACCGGCACGGATTCCGCGGCCAACAGCGCATTGAGCACGGACTCCTCGACCGCGGCTACGGTGGCAGCGTAGATGACGTCGAGGTGTGCGTCGTTCAGCCATTTGGCGTGAAAGTCGCGCGGCTGTCGCTGCCCGATGGCGGGCAGGTACAGGCCATTGGCAACGGAAAACGCCAGCATCAGATCTCCGGAATAGTGTCCTCCGCTGGTCCCGGTACGTCCGATTCCGAGCGCTCCGCGCTTTGCCACGCGGCGCAATTGCAGCGGATTGAGCGGCGCGTCCGTGGCAATCAGCACGATGATCGAGCCGTGCTCCGGGGCGCCCCGCCCGGAGAGCAACGCGCCCTCGGTCAGATACCGTCCCACCGGCACGCCGAGCACGCTCAGCTCATGGCGCAGTCCGAAATTCGACTGAACCAGAACCCCCAAGGTGTATCCGCGTCCGCCGATCCGCACATGCCGCGAGCTCGTGCCAGTACCCCCTTTGAATTCGTAGGTCTGGTTCCCGGCTCCGCCACCCACGTTGCCTTCTGCGACCGGCCCCCCTCGGGCGGTGCGAAATGCGCGCAGCGCGTCCGCCTCCGTCACGTGGCGGCCGCAGATGTCGTTGAGCAACCCGTCGTACGTCTCCGCCACGACTGGCATGGCCCACGCTGGGAATCTGTGAAAATGAGGTGAATACTGCCGGACCATCCAACCCACCGCGGCATGGTGCACGATGCCCACCGAGTGGGTGTTGGTGAGGCAGATGGGGCCGGTGAGGTATCCGGCATCCGCGATCCAATGCGTGCCGGTCATTTCGCCGTTGCCATTGAGATCAAATTGGCCGGCCCAGACCGCTGTCGGGCGTCGCTCGTGACCGCGCGGCAAGACCACCGTGACGCCGGTATGAACCTGCCGTTCACCCGGGCGGCGCGCCAGCCGCTTGAGCGTACAGTAGCCCACCTCGACTCCCGGCACGTCGGTGATTGCATTATGACGCCCGGTCTTTCCACTCAACGGCAGGCCGAGATCACGTGCTCTGGGTTTGCTCATGGTTGCGATGTCGCTTTACGATGCCACGGTGCGTTTCAGACCGTCAGCGTATCCCGGTTCGCCCTGCGCAGCCCAACGCCATATGCCGCACCAAAAGCGAGCCAGATCATCCCCAGGGTCTTCGCAAGAACGCTCAGGCCGGACATGACGGCAAGCACGACAAGAATGCCCGCGACTGGCACGAACAGGTGCACGAACCACCGATCTGAACGCGCCTTGAACCAGAACAGGCGAAGCACCGAGACGTGCAGCAGCAGAAAACCGGTCAGGGCGCCGAAGTTGACCATGGAAACCAGCTCTCCCATGTGAAAGCGCATCGCCAGCGCAACGGCCAGCGAAAGTGCCGTGCTGACGAGCATCCCGACGTACGGCGTGCCGAATCGCGGGTGAAGACGGCCGAAGAGTCGTGGCAGCTGCGCATCACGTCCCATGGCATACAACACGCGGGCGACGCCGGCTTGCATCGGTAACGCGTTGGTGAACCCGACGAGGGCCGCGCTGAGCCAGGCGAGCGCCATCGACGCCCAGGCGCCGATCGACCATGCGACGAGTTCGTAGCTTGCCGCGGCCGGATCACGGATCCGGAAGCCGGCGAGCAGGTTGCCAAGTACCCAGGCCACCGAGACGAACAGCGCTGCGGCCAGAATAAGCACCCCGACGATGGCACGGCCGACGATCCGCCGGTCGTTGTCCTTGACTTCCTCGGCCAGAGTCGAAACCGCATCGAACCCAAGGAACGACATCACGCAGATCGATGTGGCGGTGAACATGCTGCGCCAGTGAAACGCCTGCGGCTCGAACAGGGGGTGAAGCGTCAGCGCGGCATTGCCTTTTCCAGAGTGCAGCGCGACGACGGAGAAGCCGAGCAGCACGAAGAGAAAGCCGATCTGCACCACGACGGAGAACACATTGACACGCGACGTGACGGCGATTCCAAACCAGTTGATGGCGAGCGTCACCAGTGCGAGTGAGGTGATCCACACGGCGCGATCGACCTGCGGAACCAATGTTCCCATGGCTACAGAGATCACCACGTAGATGTAGGCTGGAATGAGCAGGTAGTCGAGCAGAATCATCCATCCGGCGAGGAAGCCGGGCAATGGGCCGAGTGCGTGCCGTGCGAATCCGTACACCGAGCCGGCGTTGGGGACGACCTCCGTCATCGTCGCGTAACTCTGCGCGGTGAAATACATGCAGAGCGCACCGAACAGGTACGCCAGGACGAGCAGCCCGTCCGATGCCCGCCACACGTAGCCGATCGTCGCGAGCGGCGCAAATGGCGACACGTACGCGAGGCCGTAGGCGAGCAGATCGTAATAGGTCAGCGTGCGGCGAAGCGTCGCGGCACCGGGGCCCTGCGTGTCGATCGCGGCAGCCGCTCCGGCGAGCACACTCTCCTCGGGCGGCATACCCCTGATGAGCCGGGTCAGGTCAGTCCGAATGCGGCAGCCAACTCGTCGAGCAGCCGTCTCTGAAACGCGTTGAAGCGCTCGCTGGGCTGCTTGAGTTTGAACGTCTCGAGAAATGGATCCTCGACACCCATGTGTTGCCCGGCGAGCTGCTCGATGATCGCATGTCCGCAAAACGGCACATAAGCCTCGGCATAGCCGCCTTCATGAACCGCGACCAGCCGGCCGTGGCAGTGCCTGTCCGCCACGTCCATCAGTATCCGGGTCATTTCACGGAAGCTTTCGCTGTGCAGCTGCATGCGTGCCAGCGGATCCACGATATTTGCATCGAGTCCGCTCGCGACCAGGATCAGCTCCGGTCGGTACCGATCGAGCGCCGGTACCACGATGCGCTCGAACGCGTACAGGTAGCTGTCATGACCGCCACCTCCCAGCAGTGGGATATTGTAGTTATAGCCCTGTCCGGCACCAGTACCGCGTTCGCTTTCGCCGCTGTACCCGAAAGGGAAGCAGCGCTCCTGGTGCACCGACACCGTGAGCACGTCGGCCCTGTCGTAGAAGATGGTCTGTGTGCCGTTGCCGTGGTGCACGTCCCAGTCCACGATCGCAATGCGCTCCACGCGCTGCGATGCCCGGACCGCTTGCGCCGCGAGCGCGACGTTCGCAAGCAGGCAGAAGCCCATAGGCCGATCCGGCAGGCAGTGATGACCGGGGGGGCGCGATAGGGCGTACGCGTTGCGATAGTGTCCGCTCACCACGGCATCGGCGGCGCCGATCGCGAGGCCAGCAGACAGTCGCGCGATGTCATAGCCTCCTTTTCCGAAGGGTGCAAGCTCGCCGAGATCACCCCCGCCGGCGTCGCTCGCGGCCTTGAAACGGCGCAGATACTCGCGTGGGTGTACACGCAGCAGGTCTTCGTCCGTGGCTGCCGGGGCGCTGCGAACGACGAGTCGGGCGCTGAGACCGGAAACGTCCATCAGCGACTTGATGCGACGCTTGCTGTCCGGAGACTCGGCGTGTCCGGAGCCGGAGGGTGGCTGAACCCAACCGCCGACCGTCATGGTCAGCGCATGCATCCCGCCGCTGTGCCACAGGCAGCGCTCGTCGAAAAAAAAACCGGTCCTTCTCTGCGCGATGTCCGGCATGACGTCTCCCGACCGATCTCAAGGGTTATAAATGGCGGAAATACCGATTGTCAACAGTTCGGGCGGCGCGATCGACCGTCGCGGTCCGCAGGGCCGCGCGCAGTTCACTGACGGTGCAGGCATGGTGTCGCGCTGGTTGTGGACCCGGCACTTCACGACGCATCCGTCTGCCAGTCGCCGGACCGAATCCGAGACTGAGCCTGTCGTCGGACCGAATCGGTGACGGTCAATGGCCAAAGCGAACACCGAAAGAGTCCTGGGTGGAAGCCAGACGGTTGGCCCGGTTGTCGATCCGCTCCTTCGGCCGATACGCGTGGAGCGAGGTCGGACACGGGTGATTGGCCGCGTCGGCCTGGTACTTCGCGCCGCGCCGGCCGGCGCAGTGAAGCTCGGACGGCACAGCCCGGCGCGAAACGATGTTCGCCGGACCGTCAATGTGTCGAGGAGCATTGCAATACCAGTCGACTGACCGGTTGCGAAAGATAGCGGAATGGGGTGACGATTGTCAACGGCGGTCGGTCGCCGGGTGGACGGGCGGCTTGATGGCCCAGCGGCTCACATGGCACGCCTGGTCATGGTGGTGTGATGTCGGTGACGGCCGCGTAATGCTGTGTCGCGGGCAATGTGTGTCCGAATGAGTCTGCTGTTGGCAGCCCGTGGAAGGGGTCGTCGTGATCATCCGTGTGCCACATCCAACCGTGCCGGTCTGCAGGGACGGCGCAAACATCCGCTCCGGCGTGCCGTCGCTCGTGCTGGCAGGTCTGGTGAACCGCCGGCTGTCCGTGGGGCCATTACTCGACAGACATGCGCCGTCGACATCTCTGGAAGACCCGTATGCGGAGTTCGATCTTCGCCGGTACGTCGCCCTGTTCGAGGACGCCGCGGACCTGGCGAGCGATCCGTTCCTCGGCCTGCGGCTCGGACGGGAGATCGACATCGAGCAGTTCGGTCCGCTCGGCATCGTCATTCTTGCAGCCGACACGCTTGGTAACGGTGTGCGTGCGTGGGCACGCTATTCCCGCACCTGGCAGAGCGGCACCGTAACCGAGGTGGCCTCGCGGGAGGATGTGTGGGAGTGCACCTATCGGATCTGCGATGAGACGATCCGGCCGCGCCGCCAGGACAGCGAATTCACGCTGGCGCTGATCAGCCGGCTGTTTCACGAGGCCGTAGGTCGCCAATGGGCGCCGCTCGGCGTGCAGTTCGAGCATGCGGCCCCTGGCGGCCTCGAGACGTCCATGGTTCGGCGGCTGTATCAACGCATATTTCGCTGCCCGGTCACGTTCGGTGCCGGCAGCAACCGGATCCTCATCGACCGCAGCGATCTCGGCAGGCCGACCCTGGGGGTGTACCGGGCGCTGGGTCCGCATGTCGTGCACCTTCTGCGGATGCTGGAGGGCCCGGAGCGCTTGCCCCAGAGCGTGGAGGACCGCGTCACGTGGGTGATCCGTCGACGTCTGGGCCACCGGCCCGTCACTGCGTCCGCGGTCGCTTCGGACCTCGGTCTGTCCACGCGGACGCTGCAGCGGCGCCTGGAGGCAGATGGAACGTCGATACGGGCCCTGGTCCGGGCTTGCCGCCGACACCGAGCGGAAGCCCTGCTGGCCGATCCCGCGCGTCCGGTCACGACAGTGGCGCACAGCCTCGGCTATGCCGACACCGCGGCGCTCAGCCGGGCGTTCAAGACGTGGACGGGCTTCGCGCCGCGCATCTATCGGCGCCGGCCGGCATCGCGCTCATGATGCTCTGACGGAATGCTGTTGGGGCACGTGGCACGTTGGACTAAAACTTTGGCACATTCTGCAAAATCAGAATCGTTCCGTTTGTCATTCTGATGCAGTGATTTTCGGTTGCTCGACTGCGCGAGGTGAGCAAGATGGCAGCACAAAGTCCATGGATCGAGGTCGGCGCCCTGGCCCAGGCGTTCCAGCGCGACAGCCATGCGCTGCCGGTCACGGACGGCCTTGCCGGCCGCGAACTGCACTTGAATCTTGTCGGTCGTGCTCCGGTGAATTATCAATTCCTTTCCGGCGGTCACGTGCGCCATGGCGGGGCGGCGCCGTGCGCCGAGGTCGCAGCGCGCATTACCTCCATCCGGCCGGATATTTTTCTCGTGGATCATCCGGCCGAACCCGTCGCTCACTCGATCTCGCTGGTTCTGGACCTGCGGGGCGGCCGAGCTCTGTGTGTGACCGGACGGCTGCCCAGTCGTTCCGAGGCGTTGCGTCCCATGCGGGAGCGGTTCGAAGCCGGCGAGCCGCTCACGCCGGTCCGCGCCACGGTTCACACCGGCACGATCGGTGCCGGAACCGGCGCCGCGCCGTTCGCCCGCTCCGACGAGCTGATCGGTCTGCACAACCGCTATGTCTACAGTCCGCATGAGAGTTACGACCACATCTATCTGAATCACCATAGTTATCTTTGGCACTGCGTCCGCGGTGCGGAACGGGGCCTGGCCGACGTCGATCATTGCCAGACCTACCGGATCGCGGACGGGCTGTACCTGTTTCTCTGGTGCGAGAAGATCGTTCCCACTCTGGGACTCGTGCTGATCGATGTCGAGCAGCGGCGGACGGACGGTAAGATCATGGGTTATCGCGACCAGCAGTTCTCCGAGGTGGTCAGTTTCCCGATGGGCGCCACGATCACGCCGATGGGCCGGCTGCACGGCCTGCCGCCTGCCGATACCTGACGCGGGTCCCGAACTGGCCAGGCCTGATCGGCTGCGCGAAGGCGCTGTGCCGCGTCGCATGACCGGGTTCGCCGCGAGGCCGAGCCTCATCGCCTCTCACGGCAGTCATCCCCCCCGCGGTCTCCGGCGCAGTGGCCCCGCCGTCAGCGCAAGCGCGACCGGCCCCGAAGGGGTTCCCGCAACGGATCGGTGCGCATTCACCACCCTCGTCGGCTGCCATATAGCAGGAATCGATTACCGGGACAGCTTTTTCTGTTTCCGGCCAGTGCGCGGATCGCCTTAAATGCGTGCCGTGCCGTGATGCTCGGGACAGGGCGGGCGGATCAACGAGCCGTGCCCGCAAGCCTCCCGCCCGGCAGGCGCTTCAACAGGCGGATGACCGATATGAACGAAACGCGCGGGATGAAGCTGCTCGCGGGCAATTCCAATCGAGGGCTGGCCGACAGGATCGCCCAGTATCTCGGCTTGCCCTTGATCAAGGCGCAGGTGCGGCGCTTCGCGGACATGGAGGTGTCTGTCGAGATCCAGGAGAATGTCCGAGGCGAGGACATCTTCGTGATCCAGTCGACCTCCTTTCCGGCGAACGACAATGTGATGGAACTGCTGCTGATGATCGATGCCCTGAAGC
>JAJYTX010000092.1 GCA_021792815.1 Pseudomonadota bacterium | reverse complement strand
GGCGCGGCGCGGCGCGAGACCGACACCATGGATACGTTCGTAGACTCATCCTGGTACTACCTGCGCTACGCCTGCCCGGACCAGGCACAGGCCATGGTGGACGAGCGCGCGGCGTACTGGCTGCCGGTCGACCAGTACATCGGCGGCATCGAGCATGCGATTCTGCACCTGTTGTATTCGCGCTTCTGGACCAAGGTGATGCGCGATCTCGGCCTGGTGCGCTGCGACGAGCCGTTCACCAACCTGCTGACCCAGGGCATGGTGCTCAACCATATCTACTCGTGCACCACCGCCGACGGACGGCGCCGCTACTTCAATCCCGCGGAGGTGCGCGCGCAGCGCGAGGACGGCGTCGAGATTTTCCAGGCGACCACGGCCGCGGGCGAGACGATCCGCGTGGAATACGGCGGCCTCGGCAAGATGTCGAAGTCGGAGAACAACGGCGTCGATCCCGAGGGTCTGATTGCGCGTTATGGCGCCGACACGGCGCGTCTGTTCACCATGTTCGCCTCGCCGCCGGAACAGACGCTGGAATGGTCGGACGAAGGCGTGCAGGGCGCGTCGCGCTTCATCCGGCGCCTGTGGAGCGCGGTGCACGAGCACGTGTGTCACGGCCCGCCCGAGCGGTTGCGGGGCGGCGCGCTGTCGCAGCCGCAGAAGAACCTGCGCCGCGCGGCCCATCATGCGCTCGCCAAGGCCACGGACGACATCGGGCGGCGGCGCAACTTCAATACCGCGATCGCGGCCGGCATGGAGCTGCTCAACGCGGTCGGCCGTTTCGACGATGCATCGCCGGGCGGCCGCGCGGTGCGGCAAGAGGCGCTGGAAATCATCACCCTGGTGCTCTCGCCGATCATTCCCCACGTCTGCCATGCCTTGTGGCACGCGCTGGGGCACGAGCGCGCCGTGGTCGATGAGCCCTGGCCCAAGGTCGACGAGTCGGCGCTGGTCCAGGACACGGTGGAGATCGTCGTGCAGGTGAACGGCAAGCTCCGCGGCCGCATTCACGTCGCCGCCGGAGCCGACGAGGCCGCCGTGCGCGAGGCAGCGTTCGCTGACGAGCAGGTGGGCAGATTCATCGCCGGCAAACCCGTCCGGAAGGCCATCGTGGTGCCGGGCAAGCTGGTCAACATCGTGGTCTGAGCAGCGCCATCCGCATGAGACGCCCCGCGAAGACTCTCCTGCTGTCCCTGGCTGGCGCCGCGCTGCTTTCCGGCTGCGGATTTCACCTGGAGGGACGCACGCCGCTGCCGGCCGTGATGGCGCATCCGTACCTCGAGGCGCAGGATCAGCAGAGCGATTTCGTGCAGAGCCTGCGGCGCGACCTGCTCATCTCCGGCGCCCACCCGGCCGCAGAGGCCGGTCGGGCCAGCGCCGTCGTCAGTATTCTTCAGGATCGGGTCACGTCCCGCGTGCTGTCGGTCTCCGCCACCAATCAGCCGACAGAGTACCAGGTGACCTACTTCATCCGCTTCTCGGTGAGTGCGAGCGGCCGACCGCTGCTCGCGCCGCAGACGCTCTCCGCCACGCGCTCGTACACCTTTGACGAGAGTCTGTTGCTCGCCAAGGAGCACGAGAAGGCCATCCTCGAGGGCGCCATGGGCCGCGAGCTCGCGGACATCGTGATGCGCAGGCTGGCGAGCCTGTGATCGGCCGGCCGGCGGTGCGCGGTTCCTCGGCGGGTGGGGGTTGATGCCGGCACCGTCGCGGCGTGCCTCGCGCAGCGTGCCGACATGAGCCCCCGACACGTACTGCTCCTCGAGGACCTGGATCGCGCATCCCTGGCGTCGCTCCTGGAGCGCTTCGGGCTGAACCTGGTGCTGGTCGCGCCGGGAGAGCTCATTCCCGGATCGTACTGGGGTGACAGCGAGGCCGGCCTGCAGGGCGGGTGCCTGTACGCCCGGCACGACACGCCCGTGCACTCGGTGTTGCACGAAGCCTGCCACTACGTGTGCATGAGTTCCGCGCGGCGTGCGCGCCTCGATACGGACGCGGGCGGAGACGATCTGGAAGAATCAGCCGTATGTTATCTGCAGGTGCTGCTTGCCGGGGAGCTGTCCGGTGTGGGACGGGAGCGGCTGCTGGCCGATATGGACGCCTGGGGGTACAGCTTCCGTCTGGGCAGTGCCCGCGCATGGTTTGATCGCGACGCCGAGGACGCCCGTCAGTGGCTGCGCAGCCATCGGGTGACCGATGAAGCCGATCGCCCGACGGGGAACTGCCGGGACTGATCGGCGGGTATGCCGCAGGCGTTGTGGCCGCGGGTGACCGGTCAGGAGACGTTTGCGGAAATCCCGACTTGCGGCGCGTGGTGTCCGGGGACAAGGTGGTTCGCGCCGCTCGCGGCCGGGCCGGCCGCAGGCTCGATGCCAGCCGCAGCTGCGGCAGCTCACACGAGATTATCCGTGTCGCACATGGGGCCGGACCAGGGTACAGGCAGACACACGGCGTCGGCGCGGGCGGCCGCGCACGATGAAGCGCCGGATGACCCCGAGGCCATCCTCGAGATCGTGCGCTCGCTCTACGCGGAACTGCATCGCGAGCAACCACCGCTCGAAGGTATCGACCTCGCGAGCAGGCTCGAGCGGGATCTGGCATTCGACAGTCTGGCGCGCGTCGAGCTCGCGCGGCGGATCGAAGAGCGCTGCAGCCTGCAGCTTCCCGAGCAGGTGCTCTCGGGCGCCGAGACGGTGGGCGATCTGCTCGACGCCTGCCGCGCATCGCGCCGTCTCGTGCGCGGCGGTGCGGTGCCGCCACTCACGCCGGCAGCGCCTCGCGCCGCGGATGCGCTCGCGGGCCGGCGGGGCACGCCCGCGACGGCGGGCACGCTCACCGAGATGCTGGACTGGCAGGCGGAAAGCCAACCGGACACCATCCATGTCATCGTGCTCGAGGATGATGTTCCGACTGAGCTGACCTATGCCGGGCTGCAACGGGGCGCACGCCGGGTCGCCGCCGGTCTGGCGCGCGCCGGACTGCAGGAGGGCTCGAAAGTTGCGCTGATGTTGCCGACCGGGGTCGGGTATCTGCAGGCGTTCTTCGGTGTGATGCTGGCAGGCGCCATCCCGGTGCCCATCTATCCGCCGACACGTCTGTCGCAGCTGCAAGAGCATGTGCGCCGGCACGCCGGGATCCTGACGAGCGCCGGAGTCGCGGCGCTGATCACCTTTCCGCAGGCCAGGGCCGTCGCCCGCCTGCTGGGCTCGAGGGTGCCGGGCCTCGAGCACGTCCTGGCGCTCGAGGACTTTTCCGCCGAGAGCGGCGCCTGGACGGCGCGGCGCGGGCCCGGCGCGGACGCCACCGCGCTTCTGCAGTACACCTCGGGCAGCACCGGAGACCCCAAGGGCGTGGTGCTGAGGCATGCCGACATTCTGGCCAACATCCGGGCCATCGGCCGGGCGATCAGACCCACCGGGGCCGACACGTTCGTGAGCTGGCTGCCGCTGTACCATGACATGGGTCTGATCGGCGCCTGGCTGGGCTCGCTGTACTTCGGCTGCCTGTTCGTGCTCATGCCGCCGACGGCGTTTCTGATGCGGCCCAGCCGCTGGCTGCGCACCATCCAGCGCTACCGGGCGACGCTTTCCGCCTCACCGAATTTCGGTTACGAGCTGTGCGTCAGCCGGACCCGCGACGAAGAACTGCGCGGGCTGGACCTGTCCTCGTGGCGAACCGCATTCAACGGGGCCGAGCCGGTGCGGCCTGAGACCCTGGAGCGGTTCGCGCGGCGCTTCGGGCCGTATGGGTTCCGGCCGGAGGCGATGACCCCGGTGTACGGCCTCGCCGAAGCCGCCCTCGGCGTGACGTTTTCGCCCCTCGGACGCGGGCCGAGGATCGACAGCATCGATCGGCGTGAAATGACTCTCAGGGGACGCGCGCGGCCCGTGCCAGCAGGCCAGACGGACGCGCTGCGCTTCGTCTCCTGCGGGCGCCCATTGCCGGGATACCGACTGCGCATTCAGGGACCTGAGGGCTCGGAGGAGCCCGAACGGGTCGAGGGTGGCGTGCAGTTCTCCGGACCCTCCGCGACACCCGGTTACTATCATGATGCGGCCGCCACAGCCCGTCTGTGTCACGGCGAGTGGCGCGATACGGGAGACCGGGGTTACCTCGCGGACGGCGAGCTGTTCGTGACCGGCCGCGCCAAGGACATCATCATCCGGCGCGGCAGTCATCTCTATCCGGAGGAGATTGAGCATGCCATCGGGGCGATGGACGGGATCCGCAAGGGCTGCGTCGTCGCATTCGGAGCCAGCGACCCTTCGGGCGCCACCGAGCGGCTCATCCTTCTGGCGGAGACGGCGTATACCGAGCCGCGGCAGCGCAGGGATCTCACGACGCGCATCAACCGGCGCCTCATCGACCTTCTCGGCGAGCCTGCCGATGAGATCATCCTGGTCCGCGCTCATACGGTGCTCAAGACTTCGAGTGGCAAGCTGCGCCGGGCGGCGACCCGGGCCGCCTATCTGGCGGGCACGCTCGGCCACCGCCGCGCGCACCCCATCCTGCAGGCAATGAGCCTGGCCGTGCGGGCGGCGCTGCCTTCGCTCGGCAGCCTGCGGCGTCGAGTTGTGCGGATTGCCTATGGCTCATACGCCTGGCTCGCCATCGCGCTGATCGCCGTGCCCGCCGGCCTGCTGGTACTGGTGTTGCCGCCGCGGCGCGCCTGGCACGTGACCCACGTTGCGGCCCGGTGGGTGATCCGCGCCTGCGGCATTCCGTTCACGGTCAGTGCCATGCCGGCTCTCGCGCTCGGGCGGCCTCACATCGTCGTGGCGAATCACTCCAGCTACGTCGACGGCGTGTTCCTGGCGGCGCTGTTGAGTGCGCCCCACCGCTTCGTCGCGAAAAGCGAGCTGGCGCAGGTGCCCCTGCTCGGAGCGTGGCTGCGCAGGTTGGGGACGGTGTTCATTGACCGCTCGGCGCCGCCCGAACAGGAAATCGAGCGGGTTCGCCCCGGGCTGGATCTGGCGGCCGAGCGCCTGGTGGTCTTTCCCGAAGGCACGTTCACCTCCCTCACCGGGCTGAGACCCTTTCACCTGGGGGCCTTCCAGCTGGCGGCGGCGGCCCGGGTCCCGATCGTGCCGGTTGCCCTGCGCGGCACACGGTACCTGCTGAGAGACGGCCGGAAGCTGCTGCGCCGGGGACCGGTCAGCGCCTCGGTGGGCAGCCCCCTCGACAGCGCGCCCGTCGAGGATCGGTTCTCGGCGGCCGTGCGGCTGCGCGATGCCGCCCGAGACCATATCCTGCGCCACTGCGCTGAGCCGGAACTGCTCTGAGCCGGGCCATCCCGGAGGACTCCGAGGGGCCGTGCCGATTGCCGGTTCGGCTCACGGCGGCTTGACGCCCCGGCGTCCCGGGGTTTATTATTAACATGTTAATTTAATAACCCGTCCCGCCTCTGTCCCGGGCGAAACTCGTCCATGGTGCCTGGACGAACGGGCGGGTCAAGCGAGGTGAGCCCGGTGGGTGAGATCGTCATGGCCGTCAAGGCCACACATGTGCCGTCGATGCTGCTCTCCGAGCTGCCGGGAGCGGCGCACGGCTGCCGCGAGCCGGCGATCGCCGCCGAACGCGACTTCGGACGGCGCGCGGCGGAGCGGGGGGTCGATACGTTCGTGGTGTTCGACACCCACTGGCTGGTCAACGCCGGCTATCACATCAACAACAACGCCGTGCACAAGGGGAACTACACCAGCCACGAATTTCCCCACTTCGTGCAGGACCTGGGCTACGACTTTCCTGGAAACCCGCAGCTCGGCAGGCTCATCGCCGAGGAAGCGACCGCCGCGGGCGTGAAAACCCGCGCGCACGAGGTTCCCTCCCTCGACCTCGAGTACGGCACTATCCTGCCGATGCGTTACATGAATCCTCAGGGACGGATGGGCGTGGTGTCCGTGGCCGGCTGGAGCACGTTCGGCAGCCTGGAGGAATCCCGGGTCGTCGGTGAGGCCATCGCCCGGGCCGTCGCCCGCAGCGACAGCAAAGTGGCGCTCGTCGCGAGCGGCTCTCTGTCGCACCAGATCTGGGAGAATCACCTGGTGGAGCAGGGCTTCAACACCATCAGCCGGGAATTCAACCGGCAGGTAGACCTGCGCGTGCTGCAGTTGTGGGAGGCGGGGGACTGGCCGGCGTTCCTCAGCCTGTTGCCCGAGTATGCCGAGACCTGCAGCGGCGAGGGCCGGATGCATGACACCGCGATGCTGTTCGGCGCGCTGGGGTGGGACCGCTACCGGGGCCGCTCGCAGATCCTCTGCCCCTATTTCGCCAGCTCCGGAACCGGCCAGACCATCGTCGAATTTTCCGTCGACGGCATTCCCCAGCCGGAACCCGCAGCGGGTCCGGCCACGCCGGTGTCCTGAACAACCCGGCCTGCGCACGGGGCGCTGGCGCGCCCGGGGACGGGCGCACCGGCTGTCGATGGGGCGCACAGGTTGAATCCTGGCGGGTACGTCGATAGTCTGCCCGGGGCTCCCCGCGGCCGGATCGCTGCCGACAGCCGGTTTTGACTGCCATGACTTCAAATGCACACTACGGCGACCGTGATCTTACCTTTCAGCCCGCCTGGCGGCTGATCGAAGCTCTCCAGTCCCGCCGGGTAGGCGCGCTGGAGCTGCTCGAGGCTCACCTGACTGCGGTCGCCTCACGCAATCCGAGGCTCAACGCCGTCATCGCGCTCGATGAGGAACGCGCCCGGGACGCAGCCCGGGCGTTCGACAACGCCTCGTTCGAGGAGCTCCGCACGAAGCCGCTTCGTGGGCTGCCCATGACGATCAAGGACACGTATGAGGTCGTGGGGATGCCCGCGACCTGTGGTCTGCCGGAACTTGCGGCACACCGGCCGGACCAGGATGCCGTCGCGGTCGCGGCGCTCAGGCAGGCGGGAGCGGTCATTTTCGGGAAGACCAACGTGCCGGTCATGGCCAGCGATCACCAGACTTACAATCCGGTATATGGCCGGACCGACAACCCCTGGAATCCTGAGCGCACCCCCGGAGGATCCTCAGGGGGTGCCGCCGCGGCTCTGGCGGCGGGGATGACACCGCTCGAGCTCGGTAGCGACATCGGCGGATCGATCCGCGTGCCGGCACATTGCTGCGGGGTCTTCGGTCACAAGCCGAGTTACGGCCTCGTACCCCGGAGAGGGCACATTCCGCCGATGCCTGGAATGTTGTATCAGGCGGAACTCGCGGTGGCAGGGCCGCTGGCGCGCAGCGCCCGGGATCTCGAGCTTGCCCTGGATCTGGTGGCGCGACCGGAGCCGCTCGCCGCCACGGGCTGGGCGCTCGCGCTGCCCGCCGCCCGGCATTCGCGCCTCAGCGGATACCGGGCGGCGCTTTGGACGGATGTCCCGGGCTATCCGCTGGAATCGGCATCTCGTGCGGCGATCGACGCGTTTGCGCAGGACCTCGAGCACCTCGGTGTGCGTATCGACCGGCAGGCGACGCCACCGCTCGACTTCACCGAAAGCTTTCGGCTCTATTTCGAAGTCCTGATGAGCATCGTGGGCGCAGGCGGACCGTCACCGCCCGCGATGCCGGCGCAAGCGGTCGGGGGCGGCGCGGGCGAAGCCGCCGAGTATGCCGAGATCATCGGCCGCGCATCGCGGCAGAGCCTCGCCCGCTGGCAGACGCTTTGCGAGCAGCGCGAGCAGCTGTTCATCGCTTGGCGGGAGTTCTTTCGCGACTACGACGTGGCGATCTGTCCCAATCTGCCCACGGTCGCGTTTCCCCATGACACCAGCGGTGACGGACCGCAAGCGCAACTGTACCGTTACATCCGTGTCGACGGGGTAAAGCGGCCCTATTTCGACAACCTCATGTGGCCGGGCATCGCAACCGTCGCGAACCTGCCGGCGACGGTCCTGCCGACCGGTCGATTCGTCGAAAAACTCCCGGTCGGCGTGCAACTGATCGGCCCGTATCTCGAGGACCGCACGACCCTGCAGCTTGCCCGTCTGATCGAGGAAGCGCTCGGCGGCTTCGTGCCGCCGCCCTGAGTGTGTGCTCTTCTGCGCGTCGAGGCGTGCCGCGTGCTCAGGCGAGCTTCATCACCGCCACGGTGCAGCCGACCGCGAAGATGGGGATGGGTCGGTAGTACCAGAGTTCCCCGCCACACCCCTCGGTGGCGCCCGCGATCGCGATGAAGGTGCGGATCTCGAAGCCGCCCTGACCCGCCTCCTGCCAGACGTCCTCGTCGCGGTAGGCAAGCAGCTCTTCCCGCCGGTTGCGCAGGAATTTGTCGAGAAATGCCCGGTCCCAGGCCTCGTTGATGCGTCCTGAGTCGGGCGTCGCGGGCCAGTGGGAAATTCCACCGGTGCCGACCACGGCGATGCGCTCGGGCCGTGCATCGCACGCGCGCCGCAGCGCCCGGCCGAACTCGTAGGCGCGCCCGACCGGGATGAGCGGCGGCCCCTGGCAGTTGATGTTGACGGGAATGACGGGCAGATCGTACCGGGGGGTCAGGAAGTTCA
>JAJYTX010000091.1 GCA_021792815.1 Pseudomonadota bacterium | reverse complement strand
CCCTCGGCGATGGTCGGACCCGGGGCGCCCATCGAGCCACCGTGCGCCGCGACGCCGTTGACCGTCCGGAACGGCCGCGCGGTGTCGAACGACCACAACAGCCGGCCGTTTCGCGCCGCGTAGGCGCGCAGCACGCCATCCCATGCGCCGGTGAACACCGCGCCCGGCATGGCCGTCACGGCGCTCGAGATTCCGCCGCGATGGATCCGCGAGATCACCCGCGTGCGCCACAGCACATGGCCGTCCGCGGCGGACAACGCCACGATCGCGCCGCTGTCGAGGCCGTAAAACAGCCGTCTGCCGTCCGATGCGCCCCCGAACACGATTTCACCGCCCGGGCCGACCGGTCCTCTGGCGAGCGCTCGGCGCCACAGGACCCGCCCCCGGGCCCGCGGATCGACGGCCACGACGATTCCGCCCTTGTGGGCGCCGACGATCCACTGCCGCCCATGGGCCCGCAGCAACATCGGGGAGTCGCCGAAATCCCAGTCCGGCCCGACGACCTTCGGGCAATTGCCGAACGGGTGGCCCGGCACGCAGCCGGCCAGCCAGGCGTCGTTGCGCGTCGCCTGGTAGTGCCACAGCGGCACGCCGCTGCGCAGCTCGAGCGCCACGATGGAATCCGACAGCGGCGCGGCCGGGTACGTGTAGGCATCGCCCGTGCCGACCAGGAGCAGGCCCAGGCGCCGGTCCACCGTCGGTGTCGACCACACGCCCACGCCCGCCGGCGCCCACAGGATGGTGCCCAGGGTGTTGCGGCCGACCGGCCGCGGCGGCGGCTCCACCATGTCGGTCTTCCAGACAATCCTGCCGGTCGCGACATCGAGCGCGGAGACCGTGCCCCGCGTGCGGCAGCACGGATAGTGCGGATCGGCCGCGGTCACCTCTTCCCCCGTGGTCGTGCCGACGTACAGCCGCCCGTCGGCGACGACGGGCGCCCCGGTGATTTTGACCGTCGGCTGGTGGTCGACGCGCGTGATCCAGATGGCCCGGCCGGTCGCGCTGTCGAGCGCATACACGTAACCCTGCATGTCGCCGAAGAACACCGCCGTGGGTCCGCCCGGGGTCAGCCGGGCAACGGTGGGCGCCGTGCGCACGCCCGCGTGCGCGCGGAACGACCACTGCACGCAGCCCCGCCGGGCATCGAGCGAATACACGAACCCGTTGTCATCACCGACCAGGACGCGATGCCCGACGACCGTCGGCTGCGAATAGGTTTCCGCGCCGTCGGGAAAGCCGAAGGCCCACTGCAGCGTGAGGCGCGGCACGTCGCTCAGCGGGAAACCCGGGTGCGGCTGATCGCGCAGATTCCGTACGCCATTGCCCCAGCCGTTCCAGTCGCCGGACGCCGGGGCCGGCACCGGCGTGTGCACCGGACAGCGGTGGGCCATGTGACGGGCCTCGCCGGCCGTGCTCGCCCCGAGCGGTCGCCCGCCGAGCCAGGCGGCCACGGCGCGCCGCGCCGCATCGTCGAGGCCCGCCCCGACCGGCCGCATTCTGCCCCGGGTGAGCGCATGGTAGATGCGCTCCGGAGGCAACTGCTGCAGGCCGTGCAGCGTCGGCGCGCGCGCCTCGCCCGGCCGCGGTGCGCCGCTTTGCACGTGGCACGCCGCGCAATGCTGCAGATAGACCAGCTGGCCGGCGAGGCCGGTGCCGAGCCGCAACGCGACCGGCCGGCGCGGCGGCGGTGCCGCGCCCGCGGCGCGCGCGAGCGCCAGCCCCCCGAGCAGGATGCAGGCGGCCCATCCGGGCGAGGTGAACCGGGGACTGTCACGCATGAGTCAGGCCTTTGCTGGGCGTTGATCGACACACGGTTGGATTTTCGGCGACGGTGCGGCTCCGGGGCGGCACCGCGCGGCTCAATCGGACACGATCACATCGAGCACCGCCGCTCGCCCGCCATGGCGCACCGCTTCGAATGCCTCCGCCAGCGCCCCATCGAGCTGTGCCGGATCGCGCACCTGACGGGCGAACGCGCCGCCGGCGGCCGCGGCGATCCCGGCGTAGTCGGGAGCCGGGGAAAACGACAGCGACAGGTCCTCGGCGCGGCTCGCATAGCCGTCCGGGTGCACCGACAGGGCGGAAAAACGCGGCGCCTTCCAGCCGCCATTGTTGTAGACGACCTGCAGGAACGGCGTGTGGTAACGGCGGGCGATCCAGTGCACGGACGAAGGCACGCTGAACAGGTACGAGCCATCGCCCGTCAGGGCCACCACCGTGCTGTCCGGCCGCGCCAGTTTGGCGCCGATCGCCGCGCCGCCGTTCCAGCCGAGAGAGCCGCCGCCACTGTTGAAATACGAGCCGGCCGGAACCGGCCCGATGTGATCGCAGATCGCCGGATAGTTCGTGACGCCCTCGCTGAGGATGATCGTCGGGCCGTCGAGATGGGCGCGGATCCGCGCGGTGAGATACTCCGGGGTGATCGCGCCGGCGCGCGGCTGTTCGGCCGCCGCCAGCGCCGCCACCCGTTCCGCATGCAGCCGCTCGAAATGCGCGCGCCGCTCCCGGCAGCCGGCGGCCTCGGGCGGATGCGCCTCGAGACAGGCATTCATCTGCCGCAGCGCCAGCCGCGCGCTCGCGCGGTAGCTCTCATGGGCGCCGATGTACCACAGCGGCGTCGACTCCTTGAGCGGATCGGTGTCGAGGTGAAAGATGGTCGCGGCCGCCGAGGGCTTCGAGACCGTCGGAATCCACGGCACGTCGCTGTCGAGCACCAGAACGACATCGGCCTGCGCCAACAGCGGGTTCTGGAACGGATGATTCCACTGGTTGCCCTGGTAGAACGGATCGTCGTGCGGATAGTTCGCGAAGTTCGGCACCGACTCGAGCACACCGATGCCGAGCGTGTGGCACAGCCGGACCAGTTCGCCGACCGCCGCCGGGTCGCGGCCGACGTACGAGGTGACGATCAGCGGCCGGCGCGCCGCACTCAGCGCCGCGACGATCCGCGCCAGCGCCTCCTCGGGCACCGCGACCGGCCCGAGCGCCGACCAGCGCGCCGGATCGAGCGCGCAGGGCTCGCAGGGTTCCTCCATCACCTCCCGCGCGCCGACCAGGTAGACCGGCCCGCAGGGCTCGGACTGCGCGATCTGCAGTGCCCGGTGAACCAGCTGCTTGACGTTGCGGCTGGTGCGGAACTCGTTGTCGTATTTGACGTATCCGCGGAGGATGCCGCGCTGATCGGACACATCCTGGATCCACTGGATGAACTCGTTGCGGCTGCCCTTGAGCTCCCCGTCCTGCGTGGCGGGCGACAGACCCGCATAGATGAGAACGGGTGCGCGTCCCTTGGCCGCGTTGTGCACGGCGCCGCCGAGTGACTGCGTGCCACACTCGACATGCACTACCACGGCCTGGGCCCGCCCGCTGACCTGCGCGTAACCCTGCGCGCAGCTCAACGCCACCATCTCGCTGGGACAGGTGATCACCCTGGGGTAGCCGCGTCCCTGCGCCGCCCCCTCGGCCAGGGCTTCCATCAGCCCGGGGTGGTCGCTGCCGAAGTTGGCGAAGATATAGGAAACGCCCGCCTCCTGGAGCGCCTCGAGAAACGCCGTGCTTGCTGTATACATGTATCCTTCTCTGCTGCGGTGGTGGGCCGATCGCGCTCAACTCGCCGGCGGCGCGGCGACGATCCGCTCCCAAGGGGGACTCTGGGGCGCCGGGGCTTCGCCGGCCGGCGGCTCGTCGAGGACCAATGTCTCGCGCAACTGCGCCACGCTGCGGCAGCCGAGCTGCGCCAGCGCGCGATCGAGCTCCTCGCGCAGCAGCCCGATCAGCGCCGCTGCGCCGCCCGGACCGAGCGCGGCGACCGCGAACAGGAACGGCCGGCCGAGCAACACCGCATCGGCCCCGAGCGCCAGCGCGCGCGCCACATCCTCGCCGCTGCGCACGCCGCCATCGAGCAGCAGCGCGTAGCGCGCCCCGACGGCGCGGCGCACCTGCGCCAGCACCTCGATCGGCGCCGGCGCGCAGTCGAGCTGCCGTCCGCCATGGTTGGAAATCACGACCCCGTCGATCCCGAGGCTCTGCGCGCGCCGCGCATCCTGCGGATGCAACACCCCCTTCAGCAGCAGCGGCCGACGCCAGCGCTCGCGCAGTCGCGCGAGCCATTCCCAGTCGAGACGCGCCGAGCTCTGCGAGGCCATCAGCCGGGCGAGGGACTGCGCCGAGGCGCCGGGCCGATCGTAGCGCTCGAGATTGGCGAAGCGCGGCGCGCCCTCGAGCGCGAGCGCCAGGGCCCAGCGCGGATGGCGCAGCACATCGGCCGCCAGGCGCAGCGAGACTCTCAAGGGCAGGACGAACTCGTTCTCGAGATCCCGCAGCCGCTTGCCGGGCGCCGGCACGTCCGCGGTCACCATCAGCACCGGCATGCCCGCGGCCGCCGCCCGCTCGATCAGATCATCGACGATCGCCGCATCCTGACCGACATAGAGTTGGAACCAGCTGGCGGGCGCGGCCCGCGCGACGGGCTCGATCGCGGTCGTCGCGGCCGTCGAGAGGCAGTAGGGCAGCGTGGCATCGGCCGCCGCACGCGCCAGCGCCAGGTCCGTTGCAGGTCCGGCGAGATTGGCCATGCCGATCGGGGCGATGCCGAACGGCGCCGCATAGGTCCGGCCGAACAGCTCCAGCGTCTGCGAGCGCACCACCGCGCCGCTGAGCACGCGCGGCACCAGGCGCACGGCGTCGAAGGCCCGCGCGTTGCGCGACAGCGCGCTCTCGCGTCCCGCGCCGCCGTCGATGAAATCGAAGGCGAAACGCGGCAGGCGCGCCCGGGCCCGCTCGCGCATCGCGCCGATCGAATGCAGCGCCCTCATGCGCCGCCCGGTACGGCCGGGGCGGGCACGGCCTGCGCCGCGGCGCGCTGCTCCAGGGCGTGCACCAGATGGGTCAGGGTCGCGTTGACGGGCGCGGGCAGTCCGAGACGCTGTGCCTCGCACACGACCGCGCCGTTGATGCTGTCGATCTCGGTGGCGCGACCGGCGCGCAGGTCCTGCAGCATCGAGGGCAGATGGCTGCGATGGTGGGCGTAGGCGAAATCGAGCGCGTGTTCGATGCGCGTGCGCTCGACAGCGAATCCGGCGAGGCGCCCCACGGCGACGATTTCAGCGACGATGTCCGCGGCGAGCGCCCGCAGCTCCGGTCTGTCGGCCATTTCCCCGACACCATAGCCGGTGATCGCCGCCACGGCGTTCATCGCCGCGTTGAAGGCGACTTTCTCCCAGATCGCGGTCATCACGGCCGGATCGGCCGTGCACTGCAGGCCGGCCTCGCTCAGGGTGCGCGCGATCTGCTGCAACCGCTCCCCGGGCCGGCCGTCGTAGCTCCACAGGCGCACTTCCCCGGCGCCGTGTGAGGCCACCCGGCCGGGACCCTGGAAATCCGCCGGCCAGTTCGTCATGCCGATCAGAATTCGCTCGGCCGGGACGTGACGCGCCAGGCGCTCGCCATTGCCGAGGCCGTTCTGCAGCGTCAGCGCCCAGGTCCCCGGCCCGAGCAGATGCCGCACGGAGGCGAGCGCCGCCTCGCTGTACGGTCCCTTGGTGAACAGGATCAGCAGATCAGGAATGGCGCGGATCGCCTCCGCCCGTCCGGCCTGCAGCCGCACGACATGCTCGACGCCATCGAGGCGCAGGTGCAGGCCGCCGGCATTGATCGCCGCGATCTGGCTGTCCGCGACATCCACCAGTTCCACGGTGTTTTCCGCCAGGGCGAGCCGCCCGCCGAACAGGCTGCCCATGGCGCCGGCGCCCACGATGGTGACTCTCACTGTCGTTCCGTCCGGGCAGTCGGCCGGTTCCCTAGCGGCGCTTGCGCACGGCGGGGGCGGCCGGTGGATGGAACGGCGGCGGATTGTCGCCGCGCGTGGAGTATTTCTGCGTCTGCTGCAAGGTCCACGGCTGGCCCGTGACCGGGTTGGGATAGTCGAAGGGCGGCACGTAGTGGCCGGGGAAGACGTCATATCGGACGGAAGGCGGCAGATCCGGCGGATAGGCCTTGCTCGGCCCGTTGTTCGGCAGCGCCACCCGGGCCGGACCGGCCGAGTAGGGAGTATAGAACGTCGCGTAGAAATGCATGTCGCGGATCTTCCACACCCCGCCGCGCTTGACGTAACGGTTCTCGTAGGTGCCTTCGCCCCAGATCGCGAACCGGTGGTAGCGCGCGATCTCCATGAAGGCCCGCCAGCGGCCGCGGGCCGTCCGGCCGTCCGGGTTCACGTGCACGACGCCCTGCAGGATCATGTGATTGAACAACATCCCGGGTCGCAATCCGATCCTGCCGTTGCCGAGCGCTCCCTGAAAGAAACCTCTGGCGCCCTTCTGGCCGAGATACACCCCCCGGCCGGCAATTTCGATCCGGCAGTGACGGCTGAACAGATCGACGACCTGATTCCAGAGCTGTTTGTCGACGTAGTATCCGTAGGCGCGCGTGAGGTTCTTGATCGCGTCCTGGTCCTGCAGCAACACCACCTGGTGCTCGAGCACATCGAGCCGCGCCTCGAGCCGGGCCGTCGCAGACTCATCCGGGCGCGCCGCGGCGCGCGCGTGCGCGGCCGCACCCAATCCGATCAGCGCGCTGACTCCCATGACCCCCAGACGCCCGGCAACCGATGTTCGATGCATTGCTGACTCCCGCCGTGCGACCCAGCCGCCCGCGGACATCCGCGACCGCCGGCCGTTGCGAAACACGTGTTTAATTGGTTTGATATGCTACTATCTGCCGTGGGGTCCCGCAATACCCGAATGAGCGCGGGTTCAGACAGGAGGAGTGCGATGCGCCATCTGCCGATCGTAGCCGGACTGATGACCGCGATGCTCGCGGCCACCGCTCCCGCCCATGCCCTCGAGCACGTCACGCCGAAGGAAAAAGCCTATTTCCTGAATCTCGAAGTCAGATTGTGGCAGGCCTGGAACGCGCGGCTGCGGCCCGCGGATGCGGCGCGGTTCTATTCGAAGAACCCGCACGACCTGTTTTTCGACCTCGCGCCGCTGGAGTTCAAAGGTTGGGCACAATACCAGCGCGTGGCGAGCCGGGCGCTCGCCGGCGGCGGTCACGCCGTCACCCACATCCACAAGGACTTCACCGTGATCAAAAGCGGCGATCTGGTGGTCACGGCGTTCACCTTCGATGTGGAGTTTTACGGCCCCAGGGGCGTGCCGCACGGCCTGACCGGCCGGGAGACCGATGTCTGGACCCGGCGCCATGGGCGCTGGGTCATCATCCACCAGCACATGTCGGTACCGATGAGGATGCCGCGGACCGGGGCGTTCGCAGCACACGCCGCGGGCGCGGCGGATCACCCCGCGGCGCACTGCGGCACGCGCCCCGAGTGCCGCAACATCCGCACGGTCGAGGCCTTCTATCAGGCGGCCATCAATCACAAGGACTTCGCCCGGGCGAGCCGTTATCTCGGCCCCACCTACATCCAGCACGACCCCAACGCGCCCGATGGCCCGGCGGGTCTGAAGGCCTTCCTGGCGCATCTGCGCGCGGTGCTGCCGCGCTATCACAGCCGGATCGTGCGGGCGTTCGCCACCGGCCACTACGTCATCCTGCAGGTGCACAACTGGCCGACGCCCGGCGGCAACGGGGTGGCGATCGTCGACATCTTCCGGCTCGCGCACGGCAGGATCGTCGAGCACTGGGACGTTCACCAGAAAGTGCCGGCGCACACCGCGAACGGCCATTCCATGTTCTGACCGCACGAGGGGACGCTCGATGAAAGACGAGAGGTGTGACACCGCCGCGCGAGGCGGCGCGGGCGTCAGCCGCCCGGGCCACCGTGCCCGGTCGATCGGCGGCGGTCCCGGCGAGCGCGGCCGCCGCACCCAGGGCGCGCTCGGCGCCGCGGCGATCGGGTTGCTGCTCGCGATCGGCCCGATCGGCGCCGGTGGCGCCGCAGCGGCGATGCGCCCGCGGCCGCGGCAATGGATCGCCACGTGGGCGGCGAGTCCGCAGGCCTACCGGTCCGGGCCCGAGGGTCCCGAGCCGCAGGTCGCCGGCCGCACCATCCGCGAGCGGCTGCGGGTGACCTTCGGCGGCAACCTCCTGCGGGTGCGTCTGTCGAACGAGTTCGGCAAGACCCCGCTCACGATCGGCGCCGCGACCGTCGGCATTCCGACCGGCCCCGGATCGGTCGCGGCCGGATCGCTGCGGACGCTGACCTTCAGTGGACGGAAATCGATCGTGGTGCCACCCGGTGCGCCCGTGCTCAGTGACCCGGTGAGGCTGCACGTGCCGCCCGGAAGCGACGTCAGCCTCAGCCTGTACCTTCCCCAGACCCGGCATCTGCCGCTCACGCTGCATACGCTCGGCCTGAGAACCGCGGTGATCTCACCGCCCGGGAACTTCACCGCCAGAGGGCATCTGCCGCAGGCGGCCCGCACCGACTCCTGCGTCTATGTCACGCAAGTGCTGGTGCCGCGCAAGCCCGGTCAGGCGGTGATCGTCGCCCTCGGGGATTCGATCACCGACGGCGACCGCTCGAGC
>JAJYTX010000090.1 GCA_021792815.1 Pseudomonadota bacterium | reverse complement strand
GCATGGATGACGCGGGCCATGAGCCTGTATCGCGACTTGTTGCGCACTCATCTGGATGCGGCGTTGCTCACCTCGCACACGCGCTACCGCAGCCTGCGCGCCGCCGAGGCGCGGCTGCAGCTCGATCTGGAGCACCAGCTGCAGGCCATGCAGGCGGTCCTCGATCAGTACCAGACGCTGCTCGCGCGCCCGATGGGCGGCAGGGTCATGGCGGCGGACTGGAAGCAGGCCGAACTCAATGCGCTCGCGTCCTTACCGGGCATCCGTGCGACCGTGGTATACCGCCCGGATGAGCAGAACCGGCTGGTCATCGAGCGCGCCGCCGGCGACATCGCCGACGCCCTGATCGAGGCGCATCGGGTGCGCGAACTGTATCCGGTGCTCGACCCGCGGGATGCGCGCGGACGCGGGCTGGTTGCGAGGACCTGGATCACCGATTCTCAGCAGCAGATCGCCGCGTATGAGCTCGACAGTCGTACCGAACCCTGGCGGGCGCTGATGCAGGAGTTCGGTATCCGCAGCTCCGTCACCATCCCGGTGCATCGACACGGCGCAGTACATGCCGTGCTGATGCTCTTCGGAGCGTATCCGCACCAGTTCGCCTCCGGTTGGATGCACACCTGGCGCCTGTCGCTGCAGAATCGCTGGGATCAGATGACGAGCATGTCGCAGAGCCGCTGGTCTGCGATCGATACCGGCCAGGCGACGCAGGTGAGGTCACTTCTTTATGGCGGCGGCGTGACGCTGTCCGTGCAGCCGGTCGTGGACCTGTCGAATGGCAGGCTGATGAAGGTGGAGGCGCTGGCGCGCCTGCGCACGCCGCAGGGAGTACTGCTGGCTCCCGGACAGTTTCTGCCCGCGTTGGGAGAGACGGATCTCGATTCCCTGTTCCGTCAGATGCTGCAGCAGGGACTCGGTCACCTGCGGCGCTGGCGCAGCGAGCGGCTGGACATCGGGCTGTCGATCAATCTCGCGCCGAGCTCCGCGGTGCATCCGGACTGTGCCCGATGGGTGCAAGAGGCGCTGCGCGAAGCGCAGCTGGAGCCGCCGCACCTGACACTCGAACTGCTCGAGAGCCAGGCGTTGGACGGCAGCACAGTGGATGAGGCCATTGCGCGCCTGGCAGCCACGGGTGTCAAGATTGCCATGGACGACCTGGGATCCGGGTTCAGCAGCTTGCGACGTCTGGCCGATCTGCCGTTCGACGTGATCAAGGTCGACCAGGGCATCATCAGGGATCTCGCCCGCGATCCGATCAAGGCATTGAGCCTGATCCGGACCGTGGTGCAGATCGGACAGGATCTGGAGCGTGACGTGGTGGCCGAGGGTCTGGAGGATCCCGGGAGCATCGAGGCGGCGATCGTGCTCGGCTGCCGCCTGGGGCAGGGATACGGGCTGGCTCGGCCCATGCCGGCCGAGGCGCTCCCTGATTGGATCCGGACACAGCCCTTTCACGGCAGCGACGGCGCCGCCTTGCATAGCTGGGTGGGCGCCTTGGCGTACCAGTGGATGGCGATGCATGACACGCTGCACCGGCGCCATTCGGGTGAACTCGCCGCCTGCCCGATCGCACGGTGGCTTGTCACCGAGGGCATTCGGGATCAAGAGGTGCTGGATGCACACGGGAAGATCCACGACCCCGCGCCCGACTCGACCCGCATGCAGGCCATGCGGCAGATGCTTGAGTGGCTGACGCGGAACATCCCCGAATCTCCGGCCGTTACGACCCGCTGAGCAGCGTGATCGTGCCGCTGCGCACGGTGTGGCGAGGCCAGGCGATCATCGCTTACGGGGCGCGACCGGTCGCGGGCGGCGCCTCCGAGGGCAGTGGCACGAATCCTTCCGTGTGGATGCGCCCGGGCTGGGCGCCGAGCCGCTTCACTACCGCCACGCAGCTGTCGACGAAGGCCGGGCTGCCGGCGACGAACACGCTGAACTCGGACAGATCCGGATACAGATCGGGCAGGATCTCGGGAATTCTGCCGTGGCGCGTGCCGTCACGGCACTCGCGGGTCAGGGTGGGCACGAAACTGAAATTCCGGTGGCGCGCGCGCCAGAATTCGATCAATCCACGGCAGTACACGTCTGCCTCGGTACGAGCCGAAAACATCAGCGCGACCGGTGCGTTGTAGCCGCGACGCAGGGCCGCTTCGGTGAGCGACAGGATCGGCGCGAGCCCGGAGCCGGCCGCAAGACACAGCACGGGAGTCTGCACCGACGGATCGCCGATGAACGTCCCGTAGGGACCTGAAATCTGCACCGGGTCGCCGACGCGTACCTCCCTGTGCAGCCAGCCGCTGGTCTCGCCGGGATCCTGGCGTGTCACCTGCAGCGTCAGCTCGCCGTCGGGGCGCGGTGCGCTCGCGATGGAATAGGGGCGCGGCCGGGTGGCGCCGGGCCTGCGCAGCGTCACGTACTGTCCGGGCCAGAAGCGCATCGGATCGCCGATCGGACGCAGGCGAAGCTCGACGATGACCGGCGTCCGTTCTATCCGCTCGATGACGATGAACGGCATATCCTCGGCCGGTGGGAACAGCCGTGGACGCGCCTCGGTCGAGCCCCACTCGATGGTCATTTCCTGCGAGAGCGGCTTGGCCATGCACATCAGGCCGAAGCCCGCGTGACGTTCCTCGGCAGACAGGGCCATGTCGAGCACGAACCCCTGGTCGAAGGTGCCCGAGAGCACCCGGACCTTGCACTCGCCGCAAGCGCCGGCGCGGCAGTTGTTGGGCAGTGCGAAGCCGGCCCGCTCCAGCGCCGTGAGGACGGTATCGCCCTCCTGGCACTCGACGGTGACCTGGGATGGTGCGAGGCGTATGACGGACATAGCGGGAGAGCCTGCCTGATGTCAGAACACCGGAATGATGTCCTTCATGTCGACATCGGTGATTTCCTGGCCCGAGATTCCCACCTCCGGAATGGCGGGGAAGGGAATGCCGTATTTGTCGAGGACGCCCTTGAGATTGAGCATGGCGCCGCGCCAGTTCTCGCGTTTGGCCTCGTACTCGGGGATGTGGAAGCCTGCCGACCGGGCGCATGCCTCGATGGTGCGCTGGTTCGCGATGAAGTCCGCAGGCAGGTCCCAGAAGTCCTCCGGCGGCTCGTACAGCACGCCTGAGAGAAACATGAACCCGGCGCGCACCTGCTTGGTGATGAGCGGCTTGTCAGAGAGGTCCAGTTTCGGGTAGTCGCGTTCCATCAGCGCCATGCAGATCGCCATGTGGCGCCCTTCGTCGCGACCGACGTTGCGAAAGCCCGCCTGAAACACCGGCTCGGTGCATTTCGCGGCCATCTGGTGAAAGATCGTCGCAGCGGCGATTTCGCCCATCAGGAACGAGCTGAACAGGACCGCGAGGCTGTACTTCGGCACGGCGGACTTGTAACCGGTCCAGTAGCGCGCGCCGTTGTAATAGAGCCAGTGCGCATTCTTGAGGGCCTTGCGGCCGATATCGGTCTTCGGAACGTAGGTGAGTGGATCGGGATGCTCGAGCAGCCTGGTGATGGAGAGGCCGCACAGCTGCTCGTGGTTCTGCTCATCACGCGTCACGGAGAAAAAGCACCGGCGCACCGCATCCTCTTCGTGCGCCTCGTAGGTCTTGACGAATGCCGAGGCGAACACCGGCGGGGCGGAGGCGTCGAACACGCTGAGCAGAGTCCACCAATAGGCGATGGCCTCGCGCTGCTCCCAGGTGTAGTTGGAGGGGTGAAAACTGTCCCATGGCAGCTTCTTCGGATCCCAGTACTCGCGCTGGGAGGCGTCCCAGATCTCCTCGAGCTTGGCGGTCTGCCGATGCCAGCTCAAGGGGTAGACGTTCGGCTGCTCGGTCGGTGGCGGCAGTTCCATGCGACCCGCGAGCTTCTCTTGCTGGTGTGCCATGTGCGTACCTCGATCTGAGATGAGCGTCGAGCGGCTTTCGGCCGGGCTCGAAGTTGAAGTGACACAAAAAAATATCACATGTTCAGTAAATTGTGTCAAAAGAAAAATGCTCATTGATCATGCGGCGCCGCCCGGAGCGCGGCGGCGCGGCATGACCTGTTTCCCGTGCGCTCCTGTACAAGATCCGCGCGCGATTTTCCAAGATTCCCGCACGGGGCAGCCTGATAATCCGCGGCCCATCGCGCACGGCAGGGGGTTGATCATGGGTGCAGCGGCACGGCCGTACACAATGACGATCGGGGGGCGGCAGGTCGAAGCCCCCGTTCACCGCGAGATTCTGAACCCGGCCGACGGGTCGGTCGTCGGCCGGTGTCCCCTGGGCACTGCCTCGCACCTGGAGGAGGCGATCAGCGCCGCGGCGGCCGCTCAGCCTGCCTGGGGAGGGCGCAGCAGCGCCGGGCGGAGCGCGGCCTGCGAGGCGATTGCCCGGATACTGACCGAGAATGCGCCCGAGCTCGCCGAACTCGTGACCCGGGAGCAGGGCAAGCCCTTGAAGGGGTTTGGCTCGGAGTTCGAACTGGGAGGCTGTGCCGCTTGGGCGGGTTACACCGCATCGGTCGATTTACCGCCCAAGATCCTCGAGTCCTCCCCCGGCACGCGTATCGAGCTGCACCGTGAGCCGATCGGCGTCGTAGGCTCGATCACGCCGTGGAACTGGCCGCTGCTGATCGCCATCTGGCACGTGTTGCCGGCGCTGCGTGTCGGCAACACGGTGGTCATCAAGCCCTCACCGTTCACGCCGCTCGGCACGCTGCGCATGGTCGAGCTCCTCCAAGGGGCTTTGCCGCCGGGTGTCCTGAACGCTGTGGCGGGTGAGGACGCACTAGGGGCGACGCTGAGTGGCCATCCGCGTATCGGCAAGGTGGTCTTCACCGGTTCCGCGGCCACCGGGCGCAAGGTGATGGCGAGCGCCGCGCCCACCTTGAAGCACTTGACCCTCGAGCTGGGTGGCAACGATCCCGGCATCGTGCTGCCGGACGTCGAGGTGGATAAGATCGTCGAGCCGTTGTTCTGGGGCGCATTCATCAATTCCGGCCAGACCTGCGCGGCGCTGAAGCGACTCTACGTGCACGACAGCGTGTACGAGCGGCTCTGTGCGGCATTGGTCGAGTATGCCCGGGCGGTCCCCATGGGCGATGGTCTGAGGGAGCAGACCCGCCTCGGGCCGCTGCAGAACGAGCGCCAGCTCGATAAAGTGACCGATCTGGTGGAGGATGCCAGGCGGCAGGGCGCTAAGGTGCTGCTCGGCGGGCAGCGCCCGAGTGGTCCGGGATACTTTTATCCGGTCACCCTGGTCGGCGAATTGAGCAATGGTGTGCGGCTGGTGGACGAGGAGCAGTTCGGCCCGGCGCTGCCCATCGTGCGCTACCGTGAACTGGACGAGGCGGTGCGCCTGGCGAACGCCAGCGACTACGGACTCGCCGCTTCGGTATGGAGCACCGATCTCGATTGCGCGCATACTATCGCCCGACGGCTGCAGGCGGGCACTGTATACATTAACAAGCACGCGGATGTCGCGCCCAACGTGCCGTTCGGCGGCATCAAGTGCTCCGGTATCGGGGTGGAGTTCGGGGAAGAGGGCCTGCAGGCCTACACTACGATCAAAGTGATCAATGCAGTCGCATGAGGTCCGGTCATGAAAAAAAAGTCGCTGATCAGCATGCTGCGGGGGGGGCGATGCAGTCCGTGGCCGGTGTGGGCACCCATGGTCGCACGCCGCAGGAGTGCATCGTGATGACTGAGAGACTGGCGGACGGCCCGCACGGCGCGCCGATGACCTGCCGCGTGAGGCGGCACCAATCCATGTCGTTGCGGGCGGCGGGAGACTCAGTGCAATGCTCACAGCGCGTGTGACAGACGATTCCCTGGAGCGGGCGAGCGCCGACGAGCTGCGCCATGTGCAGTTCGAACGGATGCGCTGGTCGGTACGGCACGCGTATGAGCATGTCGAGCACTACCGGCGCAGCTTCGACGCACAGGGAGTCCATCCGGATGACCTGCGGACGATCGAGGACCTGGGGAAGTTCCCGTTTCTCACCAAGCAGGATTTCCGGACCAACTACCCCTTCGGTCTGTTCGCCGTGCCGCGCGAGCAGGTGATGCGGATTCACGCCTCGAGCGGCACCACGGGCAAGCCCACCGTGGTCGGCTACACCGCCAACGACATCGGGATGTGGGCGGGACTGGTTGCCCGTTCGATCCGCGCCGCAGGCGGGCGACCGGGGGACGTGGTACATGTCGCCTACGGATATGGCCTGTTCACCGGCGGTCTCGGCGCGCATTACGGCGCCGAGAGACTCGGCTGCACCGTGATTCCGATGTCCGGCGGGCAGACGGAGCGGCAGGTGCAGCTGATCCGTGATTTCCGCCCCGGCATCATCATGGTGACCCCGTCTTACGCGCTCAATCTCGCCGAGGAATTCGCCCGACAGGGGATGGAACCGCGGGAGATTCCGCTCAGGATCGGCATCTTCGGCGCCGAGCCCTGGACCGAGGGCATGCGCAGGGAGCTGGAGTCGCGCCTGGGAATCGATGCGGTCGACATCTACGGTCTCTCGGAGGTCATGGGTCCAGGGGTGGCGAGCGAGTGCGTGGAGACCAAGGATGGCGCGGTGATCTGGGAGGATCATTTCTATCCTGAAATCATCGATCCGCGGACGGGCGCGGTATTGCCCGACGGTCAGGAGGGTGAGCTGGTGCTGACCTCGCTCACCAAGGAGGCTCTGCCGGTCATCCGCTACCGCACCCGGGACCTCACCCGGCTGCTGCCGCCGACCGCCCGCTCGATGCGGCGGATGGCGAAGATCTCGGGCCGCAGCGATGACATGATGATCATCCGTGGGGTCAACGTATTTCCGACGCAGATCGAGGAGCTGGTGCTGCGTACCGAGGGATTGGCGCCGCATTATCAGCTCGAGCTCACCCGGGAGGGGTACCTCGATGCTCTGACGGTGCACGTGGAGACCCTCGCCACCGAGCAGGACCATGAGGCCGCGCGGCGCAAGGCGGCCGGCCAGCTGGCGCATCACGTGAAGTCTTATATCGGGATCAGCGTCGCCATCAAGGTGCACCCTCCGGGTACGATCGAGCGCTCAGCGGGCAAGGCGAAGCGACTGGCCGACAAAAGGGTGCCGTGACGGCGAGGCGGGTTGCAGCGCGCTGAACGGGGACCGGGTACCGCGGCGCGCCATGAGCGAAGCGGGGACAGGCCGGGATCGCGCGTGTACGATGCGTTCCAGGTAAACAGGGGGCGCCGTGTACGAGTCCTACCCCATCGCCGCACAACCGCTGCCGGATCGCTTCGGCTTTTTTCAGTCCACCGTCGAGCGGCTGTTCTGCCCGATGCAGGTGCTGCCGCGCTACCCGTCGTGGCAGTCGTTCGAAGCTTCGATCGAAGCGACGTGCCTCGGCAGCGTGCGCCTTGCCCGAGTCGCCGCCGCCGCCTGTGCGGTGCGGCGCCGGCCGCAGGATATTGCCCGCCTGAGTGACGCGGGGTACCTGGTCAAGTTTCAGGTCAGGGGCGAGGCTTCGTGGATGCAGCGCGGCGTCGAGATGCGCCTGGGGCCGGGTGACTTCGTGGTGTGCTCGGTGGCCGAACCCTACCGGCTGGAGTTCACCGGTGACTACGAAATGCCGGTTCTGGCGCTGTCGGCGGAAACCATGCGGCGGCTGACACCCGATCCGGACCGGTTCATCGGGGTCCGCATGGGTGCGGAGGATGCCGATTGCGGCCTGCTCAGCAGCTTTGTGGGCCAAGTGGCCTCGAGGATGCGCCAGCTGTCCGAGCCGATGGTCGCGCGGGTCGAAGCCAATGTTCTCGATCTGCTCGGTGCGGTGCTCAGCACCCGGGGCCGCGCGGGCAGGCCGTCCGCGGAACAGCTGATCGGACAGATCAAGGTGTACATCGCGCGGCACGTGCGAAACCCGCGGGTGGGCGCCTCGATGATCGCCGCCACGTTCGGCATGAGCACTCGGCAGGTGCACGCCCTGTTCAAGACCGAGCCATTGAGTCTCGGCCGTTATATCCGCCGTCTGCGTGTCCACGAGTGCCGCCGCGCCCTCGAGGACGGCGGTTGTTCGGGAATGTCGCTGACGGATCTGGCTCTGGAGTGGGGCTTTTACGATCTGTCGCACATGACGCGCGGCTTTCGTGCCGAATTCGGTGTGACACCGGGCGAGGTGCGCGCGGGCGTCGACGGGGTTCCCGCGCTCCAGGTCGACTGACCCTGCGGCGTCTGCACTGACCAGCAGCGTATCGGGACCCGGCCGGTGATGCGAACCGCTCCCCGCACCGGTTATCGCGGGTCGGGGGACTGCCGGATCCGCAGCATCAGCCGTCCGGCGCCGCGGCGGGCGCGTCGAGCTCGACAAACTCCCGCACCAGGCCGAGCAGCCTCTCAGCGTCGATCGGCTTGCTCGTGACGCGCAGGTTCGGATCCGGCGGCAGGTCGTGCACGCTCCCGGAGGTATCTCCGGTCACGAGGATGGCCTTCACGGGCGTTCCGAGCATCCGGCGCAGCGCCGCGATCGCCTGCATGCCGGTCTCGCCTT
>JAJYTX010000089.1 GCA_021792815.1 Pseudomonadota bacterium | reverse complement strand
CGAGGTCGGTGGGAAGTCGATCCCACGGCCTTCGCATCGGTTTCCCTGTCACCGCTGCGAATGACCGCTCCGTATGGTACGCCCCGCCCACCGGTTGGGTGACCGTACTGGCAGGTCTCCTGGCTCGCGGGTCATCGCCTTGCGTCCGGCCTTCCCGGTTTCCCAGTGGCCTTCGCGGACGCGGACTCTCCGCTTACAGTTACGGGGGTAGCCGCGGCATCGACTCATGTCTCACCGCGTTCCCTCTTGCCTCCCCGGCCTTGGGCCGAGGAACCAGTACGCGGACGCGAGTCTCTCCTTAACTGCGAGCGTCGTCAAGACCACCGGCGCGATGGGACGGGGGGCAGCGTGTCAGGCGACGACACGCGATCAGGAGACAGCCACCTGCGTCAGAGTGCCGAACGGATCGTGCCGGTCGACCTCGATGGGCGTGAGGGTGAGCCCGTGCAGGTCCGGATCGGGTGCCGCGCGCTTCTCGCGGCGCGCCGTGTCGCGCAGCCGTTGAACGCGGGCCGCACCGGCGGCATCGCGGCCCGTGCCGCGGCGTATTCAGAACCGCTTGTAGAACCCGACCGACAGGCCGTGCGGCAGGATCTCGACGAGCAGCGGGATGCGCCGCTGCGTGGCCCAGTAACCAAACGCCGTGCCGAGGGCCCAGCCGGCCAGAACGTCCGACTGCCAGTGTCCCTGGCTCTTCATACGGCCGTAGGCGTCGTAGAGCGGCAACAGCTCCGCGGCCCAGATCCACGGATAGCGATGTCGGTAGTCGAGAATGAACGGAGTGACGAAACTCGCCTGCAGCGTCAGCTCGCCGCTCGGGAAGCTCTGATCGCCATGGCCGGAAAAAAACGCGTTCGGTCCACGGTCCTGGTAGGGCCGCGCACGGCTGAAGGTGAATTTCAACAGCTGCGCGGCCGCGCCGGCAAACACTGACGCGTCGGCGGCCTGCCAGAATGTATGGCCCAGGCCGTTGTGATTGCCGAGAAACAAGGCGCCGGCCGCCTCGGCGGCCACGGTGCCGTATTCCAGGCCCAGCTGGTTCGAACGGGAGAAAATCCCGTTTTTGTCCTGCATTTTCAGCTTGTAATCGATGCCGAACGGTCCGTGGGCCGGACCTTCGTGGATTCGCATCGCAGCCAGGAACGCCACCACCCCTGCGGTGGGCAGCACCCAGGGCCGGCGGTACCAGGCGCGGGCCGGCAAGCGCATGCCCGGCGCCGGCTTCGCCGTGGAGGTGTGGCTGGCCGGCGGCTTCGCCGGGGAGGTGTGGCTGGCCGGCGTCGCAGCCGTGTGGGACGGTTCGATTGCCGCCCGCGTGACCAGCGGCCGCAGCACCGCGAGCTGCAGCAGCGCCGCGGCGAATGAACGGGCACGGCGCGCGCGCGCGGCGCTGAAGCGGGTCGTCATGTCAGCGGCCACCTCATCTGTCGAGCGAGCATCGTGATCCCTGCGCTCCCAACGCAACCGGCGAGCGCGGTCACTCGATCGATCGGGCGTCCGGGCCGGACGGGAATCGCGCGGCTGGCGTGCCGAGCCGCCCCGGGCTGGACTCACTCTATCATAAACGGTGCGAGGCGAAGCGGGAACAGGGAATGCGGCTGGGCAGCGGATGTAACCGCTTCCGGAGTGTCTGGTCCCTGCCGGTGTCCAGGATCATCCCGGGTCCGGACGTCCGCAGACAACACGGCGATGGCGCACGCTCCGAGTCGGTAGGATGACGCGGCAAGAGGCTGCGCGGAAGGCATTTCCGGTGCCGAACTCGCGCAAGTCGTCGCGCCAGAAGCGGCTGCGCCCGGCTGGACGGTCCGGATGTCGGGATGCTCTCAGCAGTCGATCACCTTGCCCGGGTTGAGGATGGCGGTGGGATCGAGCGCCCGCTTCAGCGTCTTCATCAGCGCAATTTCGCTCTGCGAGCGTGACATACCGAGCCAGACTTTCTTCTGCAGCCCGATGCCGTGCTCGGCGGAGACTGAGCCACCGCGGGCCTGCAGCGGCTGGTACACCGCCCGGTCACATCGGGCGTGCAGTGTCGCCTCGTCAGCCGAGTCGCTGTGCGGGGCAATGAAAAAATGCAGGTTGCCGTCGCCCAGGTGCCCGAGCGCGAAGAATTCACTGTGCGGCCACAGTGCGCGCAACTGCTGCTTGAGCTCCTCGACGTAGGGCAGCATCTGACGCAGCGGCAGGCTGATGTCGTACAGGAACAGCGGCTTGCGCTGCAGCACCGCGTCGAAGTTTTCGCGAATCGCCCAGATGTGCTCCCGTTCGCTTTCGGATTTGGGCAGCACGGCATCGACGATCAGGCCGTCCTCGTGCACCGCCTGCATCACCGCCTCGAAGCGCGGCGCATCCTCCTGTGGATCGGCGCCGCGGGCCTCGACGATGACGTAGAACTCGTGCTCGCGCCCGAGCGGGGAGTGGCGCCAGCCCGCCTCGGTCGCCGCCCGATAGTAATCGCCCCACATGGCCTCGAAGGAGCTCAGGGTGGCGCCGAGCCGCCGGTCGGTCTCGCGCAGCAGCCGCAGCAGACGATCGGCACCGTCGACGGCGAGCAAGGCGGTATTGGTGCTGATCGGGCGTTCCTTCAGCATCACGACCAGGCGGGTGACGACGCCGAGGGTGCCCTCGCTGCCGATGAACAACTGCTTCAGATCGTACCCGGAATTGTTCTTGAGCATGTGGTTCATCGCACTGATCACGGTGCCATCGGCCAACACGGCCTCGAGGCCGAGCACCAGGGCGCGCATCATGCCGTAGCGGATGACGTTGATGCCGCCCGCATTGGTGGCGGCATTGCCGCCGAGCGTGCACGAGCCTCGCGCGCCGAGATCGAGCGGAAACAGCAGGCCGTGCGCTTCGGCTGCCTGCTGCAGGGCATACAGAGGACAGCCGGCCTGCACCGTGGCCGTGCGCCCCATCGGATCGACTTCCTCGATCGCTGCCATGCGCTCGAGCGACAGCACGATGTCTTCGCCCGTCGCACGGTCTCCGTCGCACACGCCCGTCAGCCCGCCATGTACCACGACGCTCTGCGCGGCTGCGTGGCACAGGCGCAGCACGGTGCTGACTTCCTGGGTGTTGCGGGGGCGCACCAGGGCGCGCGCCTCGAGCGGGGCCGGATCCCAATGGTTGCGCGCCCGGCCGGCGAGCGCGGCCCGATCGAGCACCGCATCCTCGCCGAGCACCCGCCGCAATTCCGTGACGATATCGGTCATGATCATTCCGCTGCCTCTGCTCCGGAGGGTGTTCCGCTCCGGCTGCCGGGATTGCAAATAAGCCTACTGATGGACTGCTCTATCCTATCCGATGGACCTGTCCGATGGGCCGGTCCGCTGCGCGCAGAGTCCCCATCGCGTCGTGCGCCGCGCCGGGACCGCTTTGCCATGCGGGCGGCATGGACAGCAGCTCATGAAGGTGCGCCGCCGCCTGTGGACCGTGGCCGTGCCGATGGGTGCGCGCAAGCGCCGGTCGATGGAGCGGATGTTCCCGGCCCGTTTCATTCAGCGGGCTGACCTCGGTGCGCACGGCACGCAGGCGCCGGAGCTCTGCGGTGAGCTTGACCGTACTGGCCGGCAGACTCGAGCGGCATTCCGGACGAGGACCGGCGGTGCCGCCGCGGCCCGTTGGAAAATCACGCATGCGACAGGCTTGCGAAGCATCCGTCATCACAACAGTCCGAGCGCGTGCCGTGCGCTTGGGCACTGCGGGCGGTGGCGCAGTGGTGCGGAAATTCCCTATGCCTCATGCCGGAAATCTGTTGGATGATCGATGGAAACGGAATCAGGCGTCATGCCTGTCGAGCCACCCGCGAACTGGATCGGGAGCCGATGAAATGTCAGGAAATTCCAACACCTGGTCGCTGGTGCTGGCGGCAGGGGACGGTAGCCGGCTGCGATCGCTGACCACGGCGGCCTCGGGACTCACTGTTCCCAAGCAGTTCTGCTCGCTCTATGCGGGACCGTCCCTGCTGCATGAAGCGCTGCGCCGCGCGCATGCCGTGACGGCCGAAGACAGAACCTGCGTGATCGTCGCCGAGCAGCACCGCCGCTGGTGGGACGGGGCGCTGCGGCGGTTGCCCGGGGAGAATGTGATCGTCCAGGCGCGCAATCGCGGCACGGGTCTCGGCATCCTGCTGCCGCTGTTGCACGTCCTGGCGCGAGATTCGCAGGCGCGGCTCGTGCTGTTGCCCTCGGATCACCACGTGCGCCACGAGGCGCTGCTCATCCGGGCGCTCGAGCGGGCGCTGCAGCAGCTCGAGTGGCGCGACCACGAAACCCTGCTGCTCGGGATCCAGCCCGAGGAGTTGGATCCGGATCTGGGCTACATCGTGCCTGGGTGCGCCGATGACCTCGGAGCGTTCAGGGTCGAGCGTTTCGTCGAGAAGCCCTCCGCGGCGGTCGCGAGCGAACTGATCCGGGCGGGTGGGCTGTGGAATACCTTCATCATCGCGGCCACCGGGCGGGCGCTGCTCGAGCTGTTCCGCAGGCGCTTCCCGGAGATCGTCAGTATCCTGTCTGCGGCGCGCGATCAGGACCGGCGCACGGGTTCGGCGGGAGACGCCGTGGCCGAACTCTACGAGAGGCTGCCGAACGTGGATTTCTCGGAAGATATCCTCGCCGAGCAGGTTTCCGATCTGCGGGTGCTGCCGGTGCCACCCTGCGGCTGGAGCGATCTCGGAACGCCGAAGCGGGTCTCGGACGCGCTGAGCCGCACGCCGAGGCCCGCATCGAACTCGCTCGAACACCCGGGCATCGGCTATCTCAGCCTCGCCGACCAGCAGTTGCGCCTGCGCAGCGCGCCTGGATTGGGCGGGACGATCTGAGACTGCGGCTCGTCGCGGCGCGCATTGCGTACCGCTTGCGGTCCCCGCGCGGCGCATTCGGAGATGTCCCGCGGCGAGACGGCGCCCGCGATCCATCCCGGGCGCATCGTCCGCCAGCGCGGGCTCAGCGCGCCTGATCCCGGGTCTGGGCGGTCAGTCCGCCCAACGATCCTCCCGTCGGCGCATCGGCGCGGCTGAGCAGCGGCCGCAACTTGACCAGGAAATCCCAGGCCATCAGCAGTGCGCCTGCCGCGAACACGATGTCTCCGGGCATGCGCATCCATTGCCAGAAGGTGGTGGTGTCGTAAAAGGCCTGACTGCGCGCGTACGCGTAGCCGTGCTCGTATACCGCCGCGAGCTGCGGCCAGCCGATCGGGAAGAAGTTGAACACGATCCACAGCACCAGGCCGGCGTTGTACAGCCAGAAGGCCCAGCGGCCGGCCGTTTCGCTGAAGGGGTGGCGCTCACCCGCGGCGTAACGCAGGCAAAAGTATATCAGCCCGATGCCGAGCAGTCCGAAGGCGCCGAACAGCGCGGTATGGGCGTGGTTGAGCGTGAGGAAGGTGCCGTGCTCGTAGTAATTGACGAGCGGGGCGTTCAGCGTCCCGCCGCCGAAGACCCCGGCGCCGACGAAGTTCCAGAACGCCGCTCCGATGACATACAGGTAGGCGAGGCCGTACGGAAAGCGGTCCACGGCCTTGATGAGCCGATGCTGCTGCAGTGCCTCGATGACCAGCAGCATCAGCGGCAGCACCTCGATGAAGGAGAACATCGAGCCGACCGAGACCCACAGACCCGGCTCGCCCACCCAGTACATGTGATGTCCGGTGCCGAGCACACCGCCGAGGAAAATCAGGATGAGCTCCAGGTACACCGCCCGCTCGGCCAGCTGGCGCGCCACCAGACCGGTCGCCATCAGCAGGTAGGCGCTTACGGTGGCGGCGAAGAACTCGAAGGACTGCTCCACCCACAGATGGACCACCCACCAGCGCCAGAAATCGGTGATGGTGAAGGACTTCTCGATCCCGGTGAGCGGAATCATGCCGAAGACGTACAGCAGCGCGATGTTCGCCGTCGAGGCCCACAGCAGGTGCTCCAGGCTGATCCGGCCCGACCAGAATGCGGCGATGGCCGTGCGCACCGCCGCGCGGCTCGGCCACAGCGCGCGGAACATCAGCGCACTCCAGATCGCCAATCCCGCGAAGAACCCGATCTGCCACGCCCGTCCGAGCTGGATGTACGACAGGCCCTGCTCGCCGAACCAGAACCAGCCCTTGTGCAGGTATCCCATGATGTCGAGGTAGTTGCCGGCGAGCGCCCCGACGACGATCGCGACCGTCACCCAGAACAGCGCATCGACCAGCCAGGCCTGCCCCCTGGGTTCGGCGCGCCCGATGGTCGGCGCGAGGAACAGGCCGGCTCCGATCCACGACAGGCCGATCCACACGATCGGCGACTGGATGTGCACGTCGCGGGCGAAGTTGAACGGCACGAACCGGTCGATGGGAATCCCGTAGAAGGTGCTGCGGTCGGAGTAATAGTGAGCGAGGACGGTGCCGGCGAGAATCTGCAGCAGCAGCACCCCCGCGACCACCACGAAGTACTTGCCGATCCGCCGCTGGCTCGCGGTCAGCCGGCCGAACGTCAGCGTCGGCTCGAGCGGCCCGTGGTCGGGACTGTGGATGTATCGCTCGTACAGGAAGATCACTGCGCCGAAGGCGAAGAACGTGAAGGCGAAACTCACCCAGGTCCAGATGAAGGTGCTGGTGGTGGGCGTGTTGCCGACCAGTGGCTCATAGGGCCAGTTCTGGGTCCAGGACGCGATGCCGCCCGGGCGGCGGGCCACCGTCGTAATGGAGCAATAAATGAGAAAGTCGGCGGTCTGTGCCGCGGTGGCGGCATCGAGGCTGTGTGCCCGCGTCCAGCCCTTGGCGTAGTCCGAGCGCAGCAGCGAGCCGGCGATCTGGCCGCGCAGCGTGCCGATCGCGCGTGCGACCGCCGCAGGCAGCCTCACGACCGATTGAGTCAGATCGATGCCCTGCAACTCACGGCGCATGTCGGCCTTCACGACCGCCTGGTCCCCGGCGGCCAGCCCCGAGAAGCCTGTGCCGAAGCGGCCCTCGGCGATCTCCTGCTCGGTGAGGGCGGCGAGCTTGACGAGGTTCGCGGCCGTGTAGTCTTCACCGAAATACGAGCCCATGCCGTACAGGCTGCCGTAATCCATCAGGTCGGCGCGCTGAAAACCGGCTTTGCCGGCTTCGATGTCCGCGGCCGTGAGCACCGCGCTGCCGTCCGGGGCGAGGAAGCGGGCAGGGGTCGGAGGAGAGAGTTTATACGTGCGGCTGGTCGCCCAGCCGAGCAGTCCGAATGTGACCACGGCGACGGCGAGCAGCACCCACTTGAGGACACTGCTGGTGGCATCTTCGTGGGTGACTGGGTGCGGAGTGGCGGGGGCTGTCATCGATGTTCTCCTCGCAAGAGTGGCGTCGTGTGTGTCGCGGGCTGCGCGCGCGACTCAAACCAATCGTAGTGCGATATGAATGTCTGGAAGTTCACTCGGACCTTGAAAACCCGGAAATGCGGACCGATCAGCGGCGGCGTCATGACCGACCGAGGCGGGCCGTACGGCAAAGCTAGCGTCGCGCGCCGTCCCGGTGCCTTGATGCGCATCAAGTGTGTCGCCGGGGGATCACCTCGGAATCGAAACGACGGCAGTGTGGCGCAGGTTCGCCGCGACAGAACGGCCGTGAACGTGCCCCCGCGGTTGCCGCCTGGGGTCTGCAGGGTATACTCGACCATTCAGACAACCGCGATGCGCCGCGGAGCACGCCCGGGCCATTCGGGCGCAAAACCGCAGGCCGGTACACGGCGCTGCAACGCCTGTCCGGTCTGTGTACCGAGGCTTGACCGCCGTCAAGGCGGAACTGGAGGGTTGCGCGGACGCTTCGCCCATGGTCACGCTCAGCAATCGCCTGTCTCGCTGGACCCTGCCGATGTTCGCCTGTGCGCTCGTCAACTTCATGGCGGCCCAGGGGCTGATTCTTTTCGGCCTGAGCTGGCCGGCGCAGGGAGTGTCCGCGCCCGGCACGCTCGCCGCGGTGCATCTGCTGGCCATCGGCTGGCTGTTGCTGCTGATGCTCGGAGCGTTGTTCCAGTTCGTCCCGGTGATCACTTCCCGGCCGCTGGTCAGTCAGCGCCTGGCGCTCTGGACCCTGCTCGCCGTCGAAATCGGACTGCTGGGCATGCTCGGCGGCTTTCTCGGCATGCACGCCGGATCGCCGGCCGTTGCCCTCGCGCTGCCGGCCGGCGGCGCCGGGGTGCTGATCGGGGTGTTGCTCGCCTGCTGGAACGTCGGCGTGCCGTTGCTCGGCGCGCGGCCACTTGCGCTGCCTGGCCGGATGGTGCTCACCGGTCTGGTGTTTCTGCTCCTGACGGTGCTGCTCGGCGGATCGTTTACGCTCGCATTCACGGTACCGGCACTGGCGCCGTATCTGGCCGTGCTGCTCGGTGGAGTCGCTGAACACGCGCTCGCGGGCCTCGGCGGCTGGTTCACGCTGACCGCGATCGGGGTCAGCTACAAACTGCTGCCGATGTTCATGCTCGCTCCGGAGGAGCGCGGAATCCCGGGAGAGTGCGTGCACGTTCTCGGGACCGTGGGGTTCGCCGTGGCCATCGGTGCGGGGCTCGCCCGCCTGTGGGTC
>JAJYTX010000088.1 GCA_021792815.1 Pseudomonadota bacterium | reverse complement strand
CCCATCATCGCCGCCAGCGCCAGCGACAACACTCCGGTCATGAGGGCGAAGGGATTGAGCAGCCCGAGAAAGCTGCCGGTATAGAACGAGGTCATGTCCCAGGCGAAATGAAACGGCACCCCGCGGAACAGGTTGCCGAAGGCCGCACCGAATACCAGCATCGGCACCGCGCCGCTGACGAACAGCACCCAGTCCCACACCTCGCGCCAGTCGCGGCTCGCGATCCGGCTGCGGTACTCGAAGCCGAGCGGCCGCATGATCATGGTCCACAGCAGCAGCAGCATCACCACGTAGAAGCCCGAGAAGGCCGTGGCGTAGATCAGCGGAAACGCCGCGAAGATCGCGCCGCCGCCGAGGATGAACCACACCTGATTGCCGTCCCAATGCGGCCCGATGATGTTGAGCGCCACACGCCGCTCCTCATCGGTGCGGCCGACGTAGCGCAGAATCGCCCCGACGCCCATATCCATGCCAACCATCACCGCCAGGCCCATCAGCAACACGCCGAGCAGGAGCCACCAGATCACCTGAGCCGTCGCATACAGTGGCATGTCTCAGCCCTCCAGCCGGGGGTCGTACGCGGCCGCCGGAGCCCGGCGCGCCGCCAGCGTGGGACGAGCCTGCGACTCGCCCGTGCCGGGCGGCTCATGCGGACCGAGCCGGATCGCCCGCACCATCAGGTACATCTCGATGGCGATGAAGATCGAATACAGAGTGACGAAACCGATCAGGGAAAAAGCCATGTAGCCCACGCTGTGGGTCGAGGCGCTCATCCACGTCGGCAACACGCCATACACCGTCCACGGCTGGCGGCCGAGCTCGGCCACCAGCCAGCCGGCTTCATTGGCAAGGAAGGGCACCGGGATCATCCACACCGCCACCTTCAGGATCCAGGTCTTGAACTGAATTCTGTTGCGCAGCGTATACAGGGCGGCCAGCACGAAGAACGCCAGCATCGCCAGCCCGAAGGCCACCATCAGGCGGAATGCCCAGAACACCACCGCGACGGGCGGAATGGTGTCGCGCGCGGCCTGCTCAATCTGCGCGGGCGTGACCTGGCTCAGATGCGGCGCGTAGCGCTGCACCAGAAAACCGTAGCCGAGATCCGCCCGGTGCGCATTGAACTCGGCGAGCGCGGCCGCGTCCCGCGGATCCTTCGACAGCGCTTTCAGCGCCTGCACCGCCGGGATGCCGTTGCGGATCTTCTCAACCGCCTGGCGCTCGAGCGCATCGATTCCCGGCACCGTACCCCTGAGCGAATGCGTCACCAACAGCGAGAGCACCGCCGGCACCTGCAGCTTGCCGAGGTCTTTCTGCTCGGCTTGGCTGGGGAAGGCGATGAGATTGAACGGCATCGGCGCGGGCTGCGTCCTCCACAACCCTTCCATGGCCGCCAGCTTGGTCGGCTGGACGCGGGCGGCGACGAAACCCAGGGCATCGCCCAGCGTGATCACCCCGATCGTGGCCAGCACGCCGAACAGCGCCGCCATGCGGAACGAGCGTTTGGCGAGATCCATGTGACGCTGTCGCAGCATATAGAACGCGCTGACGCCGCTGACGAAGATCGCCGCGGTGACGTAGCCGGCGATGCTGGTGTGCACGAACTTCGACTGTGCATCGGTGCTGAAGATCAGCTGCTGGAAGCTGGTGAGATGCATGCGCAGCGTGAGCGGGTCGAACACCGCGCCCCGGGGCGCCTGCATGAAGCTGTTCGCGACCAGAATCCACAGCGCCGAGAGGTTCGAGCCCAGGGCCACCAGCCAGGTGACCGCCAGGTGCTGGCCCCGGGACAGGCGCTCCCAGCCGAACACCATCAGTCCGACGAAGGTCGATTCCATGAAAAACGCCATCAGACCCTCGATAGCGAGCGGCGCGCCGAAGATGTCGCCGACGAAACTCGAATAGAACGACCAGTTGGTGCCGAACTGGAACTCCATGGTGAGGCCGGTGGCCACGCCGAGCGCGAAGTTGATCATGAACAACTTGCCCCAGAACTGCGCCATCTGCCGGTAGATCGGCTTGCCGGTGGTGACGTAAACGGTCTCCATCGCGGCCAGCAGGAAGCTCAGTCCCAGCGTCAGCGGTACGAACAGGAAGTGATACAGCGCGGTGGCCGCAAACTGTATGCGGGATAGATCGACAACGGTCCCATTGATCATCAGGATTACCTCCCGGGATCTGCACCGCGCGCCCGGCTGTCGCGGCGGACGTCGCGCCTCAGCCCGGTCCCGCGGTATCTCGCCACCGGCCCTTGGCTGCAAGCGACAGCTTAGGCAGTGTGCAGCCGGCCGCGCATGAGTAACGGACCCATCCGCCCTGCGGCAAGTACCTAGCGTCCGGCGCGGCGCAGCGGCATGCGTCACCCCGCAGCCGCGTCCCGGCGGCTGGCGGACTTTCCTCCCCTCAGGTAACGTACGCGGCTCAGCTGTCCGCGCGCGAGGCCTGCCGTGAAAAAGACATCGATCGGAGTTTACGCCGCCTGCATCCTGGCCGCCGCCACCCTCGCGGCCTGCAGCTCGCCGAACGCGGACTGGAACAAGGCCTCCGCCCAGAACACCGTCGCCGCCTATCAGAGCTTCATCCAGCGCCACCCCGGTGACCCGCGCGTCGAGCAGGCGCGCAACCGTATCGATGCCCTGAAAGACGCACAGGCGTGGCGGGTCGCCCGCAGCGCCGCCAGCGTCGAGGCCTACCAGCACTATCTGCAGCAGTATCCGGATGGCGCGCATGCCGCCGCGGCGCAGAGCGGCATCACGAAGCTCAAGCAGTCCGCCGCATGGCAGAGCGCGCAGTCTGCCGGCACGGCCACAGCCTATCAGAGCTTCCTGCAGGACTATCCCGATGCGCCCCAGGCCGCCCAGGCACAGGCAGAGGTCGACAAACTGGCCGGCTACCAGGTGTTGTTCGGCCGGTACCGCTCGTCATCGGTCGCGCAGGCCGCGGCCCAACGGCTCAAGGCGAAGTTCGGCGGCGATCTTCCCGGTGTCGTCGTCCTGGCGCCCGCGGGCAAGAGCAAGCTCACCGAGGTACGCTCCGCCCAGATGAGCCAGAGCGCCGCGCAGACCGCCTGCCTCAAGGTGCGCCGGGCCCACCAGCCCTGCTCGGTGGTCAAGATCCGGGCGGCCTCGGGAGGGCTGTCTACCCTTTGAGCGCGCCGCCGGAGGCGAGCAGCAGCCGGATCGTATCGAGGTACTGACGCTGCTCGGCCTGCAGCAGACCGAGGTCTGCGCGTTCGCGCTGCCGCTCGGCATCGAGCACCGGCAGCAGACCCGTGTTGCCCGCACGGTAGCTCTTGCGCTCCAGCATCAGGCGGCTGCGCGACAGCGCGCTCGCATGCGCCTGAGCCGCGACCAGATCGGCGTCGTACCGCAGGGCATCGAGGGCATCCGCCACCTGGCGGAAAGCCCGCAGCACCACCTGCTGGTACCCCTGCGCCCGCTCGTGCAGCACATCGATGGCCGCGCGCCGCTCGGCGCGCAGCCTGCCGCCATCGAACAGCGGCTCGGTCAGCCCGCCAATGAGCGACCACGCCGTGGAAGCGGGGTTGAACAACACCCCCGGACGCAGCGCCGCCTGCGTCAGGCTGCCGGTCAGATCGATCTGCGGGTACAGGTGGGCCGTCGCCACCCCCACCGCCGCCGTCGCGGCATGCAGCTCGGCCTCGGCGGCCAGGATGTCCGGGCGCCGGCGGACCAACTGCGAGGGCACGCTCACCGGGACCTGCCGCGGCAAGGTGAGCTGCCCGAGCGTCGGATCCGGCTCTGACCAGGCGGCAGGAGCACGACCGAGCAGCACGGCGAGCGCGTGGCGGGCCACGGCCAGCCGTTGATAGAGGGGAGGCAACAGCGTCTGGTCGCTTGCCAGCTGAGTGCGTGCGGTCAGTACGTCGAGCCGGGGAACGGAACCGGCGGCAACCGCCCGACGTACCAGCCCGAGGTTGGTCCGGTCCTCGGCCAACAGACCGTTGACTGCCCGGATCTCGGCGCGGGCGGCCGCGATCGTGACGACCTGCGATGCCACCTCCCCCGAAAGGACCAGACGCGCGGCCTGCAGCTCGCTCTGGCGGTACTGCAGCAGCGCCCGGCGTTCCTCGACCGTGCGCGCGATGGCCCCGATGTAGTCCAGTCTGTAACTGACGCTGGCGCCGAACGCCAGGTAGCTGAACGGCGGGAACACATCCGGCCCGAGGAAATTGGCCCCGTACTTCTGCCGCCCGCCCGAGGCGTCTGCCATCACCTGGGGATAGCGGCCTGATGCGCCCACGGTGACCGCCTCCCTCGCCTGCTGCACGGCCGCCTCGTCGGCGGCGAGAGCGTGATTGGCGGCCAAAGCCTGGCGGATCAGTTGGTCGAGCTGCACCGAGCGGAACACGGCCCACCAGGGCCCGGCCTGCGGGACGCCGAGCTCGATCCGCTGGCGGTAGCGGGCCATGCCGACCGGTGCACGCCGCGCCGCGGCGCGAGCCGGGCCGGCGCTCGGGCGATATCGAGCCGGCAGAGGCCCGCGCGGGCGATGGAACCGGGGGCCGGCCACGCAGCCGGCGCACAGTACCGCCAGCACAGCGGTAGCGAGCACCGGCAGGCGGGAGCGGTTCTGGGGGCGGTTCTGGGGGCGGTTGATCATGTCAGTCCAGCACCACCGATTCTTCTGTCGAGCGTCCGGCCTTGGGCCGCAGCAGCAGCAACAGCGGCAGCAGCGCCAGCGTCATCAGAAACATCAACTTGAAGTCGTCGTTGTAGGCGATCATCTGCGCCTGGCGCGTCACGGCATCATTGAGCGCGGTCAGCCCCCGGAGACTGCTGAAGCTGAACGGCGCGTGCAGCCGGATCTGTCCGCCGTAAGGAACGATATGCGAAGCCAGACGCTCGTGCATGACCTGCGTGTTGCGCGTCAGCAGAGCGCTCGTGCCGGCAATGCCGATGCTGCTGCCGATGTTGCGCAGCAGGTTGAACATGGAAGTCCCCTCGGATCGATGCTGGGTCGCAAGCGTGGCAAACGTCACCGTGGTGAGCGTCACATACGCCAGTCCCGTGCCGAGACCCTGCAGGAAAGTGCTCGACCAGATCAGGCCCTGGGTCATCTGAGTGGAGTAGCCGCACATGATCAGAAGCGACACCGCGGTCGTGGCGAGACCGGCGCCGATCAGGACCCGGGACTCGACCCGGCCGATCAGCCGTCCGGCGATGGTCATGGCGATGAAGCTGCCCATGCCCCGCGGCGCCATCGCGATGCCTGAAGTCGTCACGGGATAGCCGAGCAGATCCTCGAGCAGCGGCGGCAGCAGCGCCAGGGTTGCGAACAGCACCAGGCCCACCATGAAAATGAGGACGTTGCCCACCGAAAAATTACGGTCCTTGAACAGTCCCGGACTCACGAACGGCTCGCGCGCCGTGAGGGTGTGCACCATGAACACCCAGAAAGCCGCTGCCATCACGCCCGTCTCGATCCAGATCTCGCTCGAGGCGAACCAGTCCTTCAGCTCGCCGCGATCGAGCAGCAGCTGCAGCGCCCCGACGGCGAGGCTGAGGGCGCCGAAGCCGAGAAAATCGAACGAGGAGCGGCGCGGCTCGGTCTCGCGCAGGTAGATCATGAGCCCGATGGCCGCCAGGATGCCGAACGGCACGTTGATGTAGAACACCCAGCGCCAGCTGTAGTTGTCGGTGAGCCAGCCGCCGAGCACCGGGGCCACCATCGGTCCGATGACCACACCCTGGCCCCACAGCGCCATCGCGCGGCCGTGACGCTCCGGCGGGTTGATGTCGAGGAGCACCGCCTGAGCGAGCGGCACCAGGCCCGCACCCGATGCGCCCTGAATGAGGCGGAACAGCACGATCTGGTCGATCGACTGCGCCAGACCGCACAGCGCCGAGCTCACCGTGAACCCGATGACCGACCACAGCAGGACCCGCTTGCGCCCGAAACGACCGGCGAGCCAGCCCGACAGCGGGGTCATGATGGCCGCCGCGACGATGTAGGACGTCAGCACCCAGTCCATCTGCTCGATCGTCGCCGACATGCTGCCGCCGATGCGCGGCAGCGCGACATTGGCGATGGTCATGTCCACCGCCTGCAGCACGGTGGCCAGCGTCACCGAAATGGTGATCGGTACGCGATGAACGGCGGCGTTCTGCATGGCGTGCGGCCGCTAGCCGGCGGCGGCCGATCCCCGACGCGCCGCGGCCGATGCGCGCGCCGGGCCCGACTGCGTATCGACCGTCACCGAAGCACTGAGCCCGGAACGTACCGCCGGCAGGGGGGACTGCAGTTTGAGGCGCACGTCGAGCCGCTGCACCACCTTGACCCAGTTGCCCGTCGCGTTCTGCGGAGGCAGAACCGAGAATTGCGCGCCCGTGCCCGGCGTGATGCTGCTCACCACGGCGCGGAACGTCCGGCCGGGATAGGCATCGATGCTCACGGTCGCGTGGTCGCCCGGCCGGATGTTGGCCAGCTGATTCTCCTTGAAGTCGGCCTCGACCCACACGTCATGGGTGGAGACCAGCACGAAGGCGGGCGTGGCTTCGGGGAGATAGCCCCCGACCTGCAGATGATCGACACCCGTCACGATGCCGTCGGCGGGCGCGCGCACCGTCGTGTAGGACAGATTGAGCCGCGCGCGGTCGAGGGCCGCCAGCGCCTGCTCGACCCGCGGATGGGCATCCACGGGCAGATCCGGGTTGCCGCCGAGACGGGCCAGCACGGCCATGATGCGCTCACGCGCAGCGGTGACTCCCGACTGCGCCTGCTGCAGGGCGAGCCGCGCGCGATCGACCTGCGACTGCGAGGCCACCCCGATCGCGAGCAGCCGGGACTGTCGGCGGTACTCGCGCCCGGCATAGGCCAGCTCGCTGTCGGCCGAGCGCAACGCGGCGACGCTCTCCCGATAGTCGGCTTTCAGGGACTCGACCGCGAGCCGCGCACCGGCGAGCCGCGCCTGGGCGGCCTGCACCGCGATGAGAAAGGCCCGGTCATCCAGGCGGAAGAGCACTTGGCCGCGGCGCACCGCCTCGTTGTCATGCACGTCGACCTGGCTGACCCTGCCCGACACATCGGCACTGATCTGCACCTGGGCCGCGCGCAGGTAAGCGTCTTCGGTCGATTGATAACGCCCGCTGGTCAGGTAGACATAGGTTCCGGCCGCGACCATCAGCAACGGCACGCCCCACATCAGCGGCCGCCGCAGTCTCTCGCGCCATGTGCGGCGCGCTGCGGCCGCTGAGGCGGGGGCGGGCTCGACGAGCCGGGCGGGCTCGGGAGGCGCGTGTTCCCGCAGCGGCGCGTCGACTTCGGCCGAATCGTTCATCTGGAGCTCCTCTGCGCCCGTTTCCCCGGCTCGGGCAACTGCGGCTCAGCCATCGGCAACGGCGTCAGTGAAGTGAGGTTGGTGTGAACCCGCTCGAGCAGCTCCACCAGAAGCGTACGCTCCTCGCCCGAGAGTCCCTGGAGCATTTCGGCCCGGGTCTCCTGGATGAGCTGCCAGACCTGTTCGAGTACGGGTCTCGCTTCGGGGGTCAGCCACAACGCATGAGCCCGGCGATCCGCCGGGTCGAAGCGCCGCTGCACCCAGCCATCGGCCTCCATCCGGTCGAGGATGCGCACCAGCGTCATGGGGTCGAGCTCCGTGAGCTCCGCCAGGCGCTTCTGGCTGATGCCCTCGCTGCCTTCCAGGTAGATGAGCGCCCTGCACTGCGGCAAGGTGAGTGCCAGGCGCTGCGCCCGCTCCTCGAAGCGACGCGTGTAGCGGCGGCTGACGTCCTTGAGCAGGAAACCGAGCTGACGGAGACGATCGATACGCATATCAGGTTTTATAATATCATTTACTATTATATATTCTGATACGATGAACGCAAGGGCCCGCCCTCCCCCTCCCGACGGCAGATGCGTACAATGAGTCCCATGATGCGTGCTTTTCAGGGCTGACCGGCCGTGGCCACTGGCTGGGCCGGCGACGGCGCCGTACAGGATCAGATCGACGCCACCGTGACCGACGGCATCCGGCGGGCGCAGAGCCGCCTGTCATGCGGCCCCGGGCTCACCCACTGCGCCGACTGCGGCGGCGCGATCCCGCAGGCCCGGCGGCAGGCGATCCCCGGCGTGCGCCTGTGCCTGGCCTGCCAGGAAGCGGCCGACCATCAGGCGGGCCGGTTCAGCGGCTACAATCGCCGCGGCAGCAAGGACAGCCAGCTGCGCTAGAGACCCGGCCGGCGACGGCGCGGCCGCGGGCCGGATCCACCACCGGGCAGGATCAGGTCATCGTCATCGGAATGGCGCCGAGGAAATCCCGCTTGCCGATTTCAACGCCGTTGTGACGGAGAATGCCGTACGCCGTGGCGAGATGGAAATAGAAGTTGGGCAGCACGAAGTGATTGAGGTAATCGGCGCCTCTCATGTGCCCCTTGTGATCCGGCCCCAGGGGGAACGTGATGTCCCGGTCGGCCGAAGCATTGATTTTACCGGCATCGAGCGTCTTCAAGAAGGCGATCGTCGCGGCGATCCGCGCCCTGAGCTCGCCGACCGTCTTCTCGCTGTCCTCGTGCCTGGGCGGCT
>JAJYTX010000087.1 GCA_021792815.1 Pseudomonadota bacterium | reverse complement strand
AGCTCGAGCCGCGCATCGAGCGCCGCCGTGATCCGCGCCACCTTGTCCGCCTCCACCGGGCCGATGTCATGCAGCGACGGCACGGCGAACATGACCACGCTCCCGCTCATCTCACGCCACTCCTCGTCCTCGGGATGTCCGCTCACCTGTCCAGGGTGATGCGGGCCGGATACGATTCAGTCTGCACCCGGGCGCCGCAGCGACCATCCGTATTGGTGCGTAGCGCCCCGCCGCGCCCGCGCATCGAGCGCTCATGGCGCGGGCTTTCGCTGCAGAGATCGCCGGCGTCCCGCGCGCTCCTCGGACGCGGCGCGCCAATTCGGGTTATCCTCGCCGCGCGGTCCCTCGGCGCGGGCGCCTGTCGATCCGGCCTGGAGGCAGCGTGTGCCGCGCCATCCGTCCCGTTGGAACATCCTTGACAGATCGCTCCGTTGATCCAACCCATCGCGTCGGGGTGGTGCGCGGGCCCGGAGGGCGCCGACGCTCGGGGCGGCTGCTCGCGTATGCCCGTGCGGCAGTCTTTCTCGCCGGTGCGCACCTGCCCTCGGCCGCGGCGCGCGTTGCTGCCCCAGGCGCCTATCTCGCACATCATGGCGTCGCGATCCACGGCTTCGTGCAACTCGATGGATCGCATGTGCTCAGGGGCGGGCTGCCTCATGCGCTCGGATTCGACGCCCAGCGTCTGCTCGAACTGCAGCTCACCCTCGACACGCGCAAGCTGGTCGGCTGGCCGGGTGGCAGGCTGTTTCTCGATGCGCAGAGTCACAGCGGCGCAAACGTCGTCACCCGCCAGGTGCCCGCGCTCGCCGATCCGGACAACATGGACGCCTATTCCGAGACCTCGCTCGACCGCGCCTGGTTCCAACAGGACCTGCTGGCGCGCAAGCTGCGGATGCGGGTCGGCCTGATGTACGTCGATGACCAGTTCTTCACCGTCCCGTTCGCCCAGAACTTCGTGTCCCTCGATTTTTCCTCCGATGCCTCGATCAGCACCTTCGTGCTCCCCACCTACCCCAAGGGCGCCTGGGGCGCCGATGTGTTCGTGCACCCGGGTGCGCAAGCATCCTTTTCCCTGGGGATCTTCCGCGACCATGAAACCGAGCTCGCCTACGATCCGGGCGGCACGCTGATCGTCTCGGAGGAGGCATGGCGCGGCCGCTGCGCCGGGCTGCCCCTGACTCTGCAGGTCGGTGGCTGGATCGATACCGGTCGATTCCAACGGTTCGAGGGCGGCCTGATCCACCATGCGGCCGGAGCCTACCTGGTCGCAGGCGCCCGGCTGTGGCGAGCGGCCGCAGGCGGCGGCCGCGGCATCGGCGCGTTCCTTCAGCTCGGCGCCGCACCTGCCGCGGTGGCCATGGTGCGCCAGCACTTCGGCGCCGGCGTGGTGTGGCGCGGCCCGTGGGCGGCGCGGCCGCATGATGAGCTCGGCATCGCCTACAGCGACAGCATGCTGGCCGCTCACGCCGGCTTCACCCACGGCTTCGAGAGCGAAATCGAGGCGTACTATCAGCTCGACGCCTCGCACGGCTGGACGATTCAGCCGGACCTGCAGTACTGGCGCCATCCGGGCGGGGGGGATACGCCGGACACTGTGCTCGGCCTGATCCGCGTGATGTTCAGCTTCTAGAAGCCCGTGTAGGCGAGATAGCCGACCACGACCGCCGCGAGCAGGCAGTAAATGCCGAAGAAATGCCAGCGGCCCCTCTCGAGCCAGCGGCTCAGCCATTTGAGCGCGAGAAGACCGGCCAGGAATGCGAACACCATGCCGAGGACGCTCGGCAGCGCCGCCGGCAGCACGGCCGCCAGACGGTGGTGCTGCGACTGATAGAGTCGCCACAGCTCGCGCGCATCCGCCGGCGGCGTCAGCACCACCGCGAGCGCAAAGCTGAAATCCTCGGCCGTCGCCCGCGTCACCCGCAACAGCAGGCCGGTGGAGATCGTCGCGCCGGAGCGGGAAAAGCCGCGGAAGGGCACGCACAACCCCTGAATCGCCCCGATCCAGCCATACTGCGCCGGCGTCAGCGCGTGCGGCGCCTCGGGCTGCGTGCGGCGCCTTTCGAACAGGCCCGCCACCAGGATGAACACGCCGCCGACGGCGAGCGCGGCCGCGATCAGACCCAGGTGACTGAACAGCTGCTCGATCCAGGCGTGCGGCTGGTGGCGCATCAGGACTTTTTCGATGAACTCGATGAGACCGCCGCCGACGAGCCCGGTCAGGAACGTGGCGACGATCAGCGCGACGGCGAACTGGCTGAACGCGGCCCGGGAGCTGAAAAACGTGCGCCGCCAGCGCTGCCAGAAGTACGCGATCACCGCCAGCATCGTGCCGGTGTGCAACATGACCAGAAGAAGTGTCATCCTGGGCGCCGCGGGATTCATACCCAACAGCTTTTCCGCCACGATCACGTGCGCGGAACTGGACACCGGCAGCAGCTCGGCCAGCCCCTGAACGATGGCGAGAATGATGACGTGCAAGAGAGTCATGGCGAGTGTGCCCTGCTTTCCCGGCTGATGATCCGCCGTCGATCATGGTCCGCGGCGGCCTGCCCGATGCTGGCGCCCGCCTCGCGTGAGCGGGCCGGCACATTCGATCGATTCTAGCAAATGTCCCGGCCGACGGCCGGGCGCGCGGACACGCCGCCGGCGCGGGCCGGTGCATTCAGCGCCCCGCGCTCCGTCGGAGCGGATCCTCCCCCGGATGCGCAGCGGCCCAGCGTTTCGCCTGCGCGATCCCGATCCGGATCGCCCGCCCCTCGTCATACCCCTCGGCGAGCAGGGCGTTGGCGATGGCGATGGCCTTGGCGCGCACCGTGGGCGGCAGATGCGCCATCGAGCGCGGAAAATGAGCGTCATTCCACGGCATCGCAGCCGTGCCGGCGCCGCGCGCCGACCGGCGGCCGCGCTACGGGTCGGTCTTGACCCATGTGCGCGCCTCGGCGGCGTGGCGCGTATCGAAGACACGCAGCTCACCCGGCATCAGGAACCGGAACGCATGCAATGCCAGCCGGATCCAGCGCACGTCCGTGACCACCGCCATTTTCTCCCAGCACGACAGGTGCTCGAAGCCGATCTTCAGGTCCTCCCAGACCGCCTCGGCGTCGATCCCGGCAAACGCCGCGCCGAGCTCATAGTAGACGCGGATTCTGCCGTGCCCGCGCAGCAGCGCATCGAGCCTGGGGATCAGGATGTCCTCATAGTCCCTGCGGGTCACCTGCCCTTCCGCGGCGAGCGCCAGCACCGATTCCGGGAAACCCTCGAGCACCTTGATCACGTGAGATCTCCCTGCGGACGGCAATCGCCTCCGGCCGGATGACTGTCCCGAGACCGCCCCGTGCGCGGCTCAGGGCCGCAGCGCGCCTTCCATCTTGAGCTCGTGACGGATCGATCGGGCAACATCCATCAGCTCCTCGGCGAAAGCATCGAGCACGTCATCGAGCGAGAGCACCCCGACGAGCTGTCCCGCGTGGCCGACCACCGGCATGCGCCGCACGCCGATCTCGCGCATGCGCCGCACGGCGCTCGAGACGCTGCTGTCCTCCTGAGCCAACAGCGGCTCGCGCGTCATGACCTCGCCGACCCTGAGGGTGCGCGGATCCGTGCCCTTGGCGACGATCCCGACCACGATGTCCCGGTCCGTGAGCACTCCGGCGGGCACGAGCGTGCCGTCGGCGACATTCGGCTCGACGACCACCAGATACCCGATGTGCTTTTCGCGCATGAGCTGCGCGGCGGCCGTGAGCTCGTCGAATTCCCGGACCGTGACCACGTTTCGCCCGCAGATGTCGCCGACTTTCATGGTGTGTCTCCTCGCGCAATCGAATTGTGCGGTCGGTTCGGCGGAACCTCGCCGAAGACCGGCATCTTCGCCGCGGCAAACCATCGCACCGCGAACCGGCGCGCGGAATCCGCACTTTCCGCGGGCGGCGGACCACGCGCCGCCGCGGTCCGCGCCGCTGCGGAGAGTACGCATTGGCGGAGGTTGAGGCCGGCGATATCGATACCCCGGGATGATCAGCCGGGACGGCCCGGAACGAGCCAGTCACATGTCACAGAACGCCCCGCCGGTGGATGAGCGGCATTTCGAGCGCCTGCTGCGCGAGCGCCTCGATGTGTTGCGTCGCCAGATCCATCAGGCGCTGCTGCGCAGCGACACCGAGGCGTACGGCGAGCTCGCCGGCCAGGTGCACGATGTCGAAGAAGAGGCGCTCGCGGACCTGCTGAGCGACGTAAACCTGGCGGAAGTCTCCCGTGACGTGCACGAGATCCGCGAAGTCGATGCCGCACTGCGCCGGATCGCCGCGCGCAGCTACGGCACGTGCCTCGACTGCGGCGAGCGCATCGATCCGGCGCGGCTCGACAGTCATCCGACCGCCCGGCGCTGCCTGGCGTGCCAGCAGGCATACGAGGCGCGGCCGGAGAGCACGCGTCCGCCGAGCCTGTAGCGGTACCGGCGGCTCTAAGTCGTTTCCCGTATGTACGCGCCGCGGTGCCGTGCTTATGGTGCGCCCCATCATTGACTGATAGGGCCCGACGCTGCCCGCGTGGCTCGGGGGACACGTGCATGGCGCAAGCGCGCAGCAGTCCAATCGTTCTGCATCTGGAGGACGACGCACAGGTCGCCGCTGCCATCGCGATGATGCTGCGCGCGCGCGGCATGGAGGTATTCACCGCGCCCGACGGGCCCAGCGCGCTCGCCTGGGCAGCACGCCACGCGGACGGTCCCGATGTGCTGATCGTCGACTTCGTGCTCCCCGGCGAGATGGACGGGGCCGAAGTCGCGGAGGCGGTGTGTCGTTCCCTGGGACGCGTCGTGCCCACCATCCTGCTGAGTGGCGCGCTGCGCACCGCCAGCCTGCCCTGGCTGCCGGGGGCGCCGCTGTTCTGCGCGCACAAGCCCGCCGACCCGCAGATTCTGCTCAAAGTAGTCGAAACGTTCGCCGCCCTCGGACGCTTCATCCGCGCCCGCGCCCCGGGCAGCTGAGCCCGCGGCAGCGCGAACCGAAGCGCCGTCCGCATTTGCCACGATGGCCGCGCCCGGCGCGACGGCCGAGAGTGATGCGGCATGGCGGGCGCCGGCACGTGAGGAACGACCATGAATCAGAGCAACCGAAATTCCAACAGCCGCGGCGGCGGCCTGCGCGCAGGACCTGCGGGGCGTTACCCGCCCTGGAGGCATCCCGGCCATGCGGGCCCGCGGCGCCCCTGGAAACTCATGAGCAGCGAGGAGCTGTTCGGCAGGGTACCCTTCACCTATGGCCGCGAGCCGCGCTACTACGGCACCGGCGTTGCCGGCTACAGCAGCGGCCCGGGTTTCACCGGCGGCTACTACGGATTCGGCGAGGAGGCGCCCGAGATCCTTACCGAGCTGGAGCGCGAATACGAGGCAGAGCTTTTCGGGCCGGGCCGGGAGTCGCCAGGCTACGGGCCGGGTGAATACCTGGCGACGGAATCGGGCGGCGCGGCGCGCCCCCGGCACGTCTACAAGTATCCACCTGGCCCAAAGGGATATCAGCGCTCCGATGAGCGCATCCGCGAGGACATCTGCGACCGGCTCACCCGGGCCTCGAACCACATCGATTCGAGCGATGTCACGGTGGAGGTCCTCGACGCGAAAGTCGTGCTCGAGGGCACTGTGCCCGAACGGCGGATGAAACACGCGATCGAGGACATCGCCGATTCGTGCCTCGGGGTCAAGGACATCGAGAATCGCGTCCGCGTGCAACCGGTCTCTGCCGCTCCCTGAGCTGAGCTGAGGCGCGCTGCGGCCCGGAGTGCGCAGCCGGCCGCGCGCCGACCGCGCCGCACCGACCGTTCCGTCGGCATCCCCGCGGACGGCGCTTCCGCGTGTCCGTCCCAGGTCTCGCTCCCCGGCCGCCCGAAGACATGGGCTCGCGGCGAGGCCCACTCACGCACCTCGGCGGTCCGGCGAGCCCTCCGAGCGCGCAAGCGGCAGATCGCAGGCTCCGCACACGGGCCGCGTGTGCCGACCCATCCCGTCGGGACCTGAAACCCGCGCGTGTGCCGGGCACACCCTATCCTGCAACAATTCCGCAATGAATCCGCCATGAGACCGTCATCATCGGCCGTTACCGTGCGCCACGCCGCGGTCGAAACCGCGTGCAGCAAAAAAACCTCAGAGGAAGCGCACGATGAGAAATTCCCTGCAAAGCCGAGTCTGCGAAAGTCCACGCATCGCCCTCGCGGTCGCCTCGATTCTGGCCGGCGCCGCCGCCCAGGCGGCACCCGTCCCGGCCCCGGCACCCTCACCGATGCCCATGGCCGCCCTGCAGGAGATCATCGTCACCGCGAAGGAGCAGCAGCTGAAGAGCCTGAAGCAGACCTCGATCTACCAGTCAGCCTATGGCGACAAGGCGCTCGACCGCCAGCAGTTGAAATCCGCCGGTGTGGTGGGCGGCGCCGCCCAAGCGCTCACGTTCGCGCCGGGTATCTCCGTCTCCGGCTATGGTCAGACCGGCGGCACCAAGGCGAGCATCAGCATCAACGGTCTCAACCAGGGCTGGGCGGGACTGTCCCCAGGCACCTCCAACAACGGCAACCTCGCCATCAGCTTCGACGGCATACCGATGGTCAATGCCGCGAGCGGCCTGTGGGAAACCCCCGAGATTCCGCAGACCGCGCTGCTGCAGGGCGCTCGCGTGACCTACGGGCCGGGCAATCCCGAGAGCCGCTGGTACAACAACATGGGCGGCGGGGTGAATTTCGTGCCGGTACAGCCGGCGGCGAGGCCGAGCGCCTACCTGCAGCTCACCTACGGCAGCTTCAGCAGCAAAAACGCCGACCTCATCCTGCAGACCGGCAGGTTCCACGGCTGGGAGACGGTGATCGCCGGCGGAGCCGGCAAAGCTGACAGTTTCCACACCTCTCCGGATGGCTGGGCCTGGCCGACGCAGAACTACGCCGGATTCCTCAAGACCCGCAGGGAGTTCGACGATGGCAGCAGCATCAGCTTCGGCGCGTACCTCGGCGCCGGTGGCGGCTGGCGCCCCGTGCCGCTGCCGCTCACGCCGATTGCCGGGCTGAGCGTCAACGGCATCGGCGCCCCCGGCCCCCTGCTGAGCGAAGCGACCACCGGCTATTACAACACCGTCAATGAGAATGTCTGGCGCAAGTACGACAACAATCGCACCTGGATCCTCTATGCGAGACAGAACATCCGGGTCGACGGGCGCATGACCCTGCACAATCAGCTGTGGTACCGCCGCGGCGACCGCCTGCACTGGCATTACAACAATTTCGGCCTGGGAACCCCGGGCCCCGCCAACCTGTACGAGCACAACAACCCGTTCTCGCACATGTACGGCGACAAGATCTGGAGCGACATCTACCTGCCGTACGAGCACATCGGCGTCGGCGGCTACTTCATCAATACGGTCTACAACTCCCGCAACGCGTTCTATAACCCGGGGATATGTGTGCTCACCCCGGGGCCGAATCCGATCAATCTGTCGAACGGCACCAGCATTGCACCCGGCACCAGCGTCTGCGGCTCGGCGCAGGTTCCGAACGCGAACCACCGCAGCGACTACTGGTACATCACCAATCTCGCCGCGTACCTGCAGGACGCCATCTCCCCCCTGCCCTCGCTCACCATCACCCCGGGCGTACGCCTGGTGAGTTTCCATACGGACTACTACCCGTTCGGCGGCACGCAGTTTCAGCTGGCTGACATCCTGGGCACGTCCGGACTCGGCCTGTTTCCCAAGGGCGGCGACCAGGGCTCGCTGCCGGCCACCCAGACCAACTACGACAGGACCGAGCCTTCGGCGAGCCTGCGCTGGCAGCCGCTGCGGTGGCTGGCCGTTTACGGCAACTGGGCGAGCGCCTACCGCCTGCCCCAGGTGGGCGGCGGCGGCGGCCTGTATCAGAGTGAGCCGGTCGGCGGCGACATCCTGGAGAGAAGCCGCGAGTGGCAGGCGGGCGTCAAGCTGTTCTGGCCGGTGATCGGCCGCTTCCGGCGGCTGCTGATCAACCTCAACTACTACCACGATGACCTGAGCAATCAGATCATCGGCGTGAATTCCTCCGGCGGCGACTTCCTCGGCCTCGGCACCGGGGACTCGGTCTACCACGGCGTGAATCTCTCCGCCGAAGCCAACTGGGACGCCCTGAAGCTTTTCAGCAACCTCAACATCGGCCGGGCGTACTACAACCGCTACTCGTTCACCGCTCCCGGCGGGGGCGGCACCACCGACTATTCGGGGCTGCCGGTCTCGGACACGCCGCAGAGCACCTTCAACATCGGCGCCTACTGGACGTACAGGCTCGCGGATGGGTTCGCGCTCAAGCCGCGCGCCTGGTACCAGTATGTCGGCACGCAGTATGTGTTCGACAACTACGGCACGGCCGCCGATCACGGCCTGGTCGGGCCGAGCCGGCAGCAGATCGCCGGCTACGGCGTGCTCAATGTGGCGCTGGCGGCCACCCTGCCCACGTCCTGGTACGGCGATGTGGCGAAATCGATCAAGCTGAAGCTCGAAGTGATGAACGCGCTCGACAAGCAGTACAACTTCTTCGAGTACATCTCCGCCGGCGGGCTCTATGGCACGGCGAGCGCCGGGTACCCCCTGGCGTATTCCGGCCCGCCGCGCGCGGTGTATGGCACGATCTCGGTGCGGTTCTGAGCGAAGGCTGAGCGGCCCCCGTTGCGAGCCGGGTGAGCGGCGGCGCGCAACGGGGGTTGAGGCAGAGTGCGCAGGATCCGGCGCCGGGCCGGGCTCAGTCGAGCTTGAATTCGATCGTGTCCCAGCGCGTGGTGTCTTCGTGCCGGGCCTGCCGGCGGATGGCGTCCACCAGGGCGCGCTCATCCCAGTCGACCACCTCG
>JAJYTX010000086.1 GCA_021792815.1 Pseudomonadota bacterium | reverse complement strand
GCTGTCTGCACGGGCCCAACGACGAGATCATGTTGCCGAAGGGCTCGAAGAAAGCCGACTGGGAGGTAGAGCTCGGTGTCGTCATCGGCACCGTTGCGCGCTACGTCGAGGAGCGCGACGCGCTGAAATACGTTGCCGGTTATGTCGTGGTGAACGATCTTTCAGAGCGTGAATTCCAGATCGAGCGCGGTGGCACGTGGGACAAAGGCAAGGGATGCGACACGTTCGGGCCGGTCGGTCCGTGGCTGGTCACACGCGATGAGGTCGGCGACGTGCAGAACCTGAACCTGTGGCTGGACGTCAACGGCCAGCGCATGCAGACCGGCAACACCCGTGCGATGATCTTCCCCGTTGCCGCGATCGTGAGCTATCTCAGCCGTTTCATGACGCTCGAGCCGGGAGACATCATCACGACCGGAACCCCTCCCGGTGTCGGCATGGGCCGCAAGCCTGAACCGCTCTATCTGGCTCCGGGCGACACGTTGCGCCTCGGTATCGAAAAGCTCGGCGAGCAGCGCCAGCGCGTCGTGGCGTGGCGGCGAATCTGAGCGCTGACGCGAGACGTTGGACACGCTCTCCCGCACCGGACGTTCCCGACAGGCCGTGCAGACGCCGACCGTTCTTCGACTGGGAGCGGCAGCCTGTACGCGGCAACCGTGGGATGAGGCTCGGATGGACGGGAGATCCCCTCGGGTACCGGCCAATGCCCTCTAGACGGCGGCGGTATTCTCACTGCATCCTTGCCCCGTTGATCTTCGAGATGTCACGACTTTGACCGGAGTCCCCACCGCGACCGTATCGCGCGTGATGAACGGCTTCTCGCTCATGAAGGGCGAAGCGCAGGAGGCGGCATTACGGGCGGCCTGGCAGGGCCACACGCTCCAGGCGGCAGCGTCCGCACCGCACTCCGCCCGAGTGCGACTGACCGCCCGGCCGGGCCGTTGGTGGCTGCGGCTGGCCGGCGTGCTCACGGCGATTGCCCTGATCGCCGGCGGGCAGGCATCATCCGCCCAAACGCAGCCACCAGACCTCGCGCCGTTCTCTCAGCATGACGTGTGGCGCCTCCCGGTCGGCTCCCGAGACCGGTACCGGGAGATCGCCCGCCGGACTCTCGATGAGTTCTGGCACACCGGGGATCCGTTTACCCATCTGGCGATGGAGCGCGCGGCCATGCCCGGCGCCATTGCGTCGATCGCGTGCGCGCACGCGTCGGCGTGGCAGCCCTGGCCGCCGACCCCGGTCGCACTGATCTCCCAGCCTTGCGTGCAGAGTCTCGCGGCCGATCCTCGACGCATGCTGCGCGATATCGAGCGACGGACATTCGATTACTTCTGGGACACCGCGGATCCGGTCACCGGGCTGTCACCGGATCGCTGGCCGTCGCGCGGCCCCTCGAGCATCGCGGCGGTCGGTTTTGCCTTGACGGCGGATGTGATCGGTGCCGATCGGGGGTATGTCACCCGGCACGCCGCCGCTGCTCGCGTGCTCAAGGTCCTCGCGTTCCTGTTGAGCCGGCCGCAGGGGCCGGGGCCGAAGGGCTACGCCGGGTATCATGGACTGTTCTATCACTTCCTCGGGATGCGCAGCGGCCTGAGGTATCGCAACAGCGAGCTCTCCACCATTGACACCGCGCTGCTCATGGCCGGTGTGCTCACCGCCGAAAGCTACTTCGACCACCCCACGCCGACCGAAACCCAGGTACGCCAGACCGCGGACCGGCTGTACCGGCGCGTCAATTGGGGCTGGGCCGCACCGGGACTGAACCCGCTTGTCAGCATGGCCTGGTACCCCCGCAAGGGATTCTCGAAGGCGCGCTGGGCCGGATATAACGAAGCGTCGATCCTGTACATCCTCGGTCTGGGCTCCCCGACGTACCCTTTGCGCAACAACGCCTGGACGGCGTGGACCGCGACCGACGGCCGTGACTGGCGCCAGCTCGATGGCCAGACGCTACTGGCTTTCGGTCCGCAGTTCGGCCCCCAGTACACTGCGGTGTGGATCGACCTGCGGGGCATCGCCGACGCGTTCATGCGGGCCCACGGGGAGACCTACTTCGTGAACGGCCGCCGAGCCACGCTCGCGCAGCGCCAGTACGCCATCGACAACCCCAAAGGCTGGGCGGGGTACGGCCCTGACATCTGGGGACTCACCGCCTGTGACGGGCCGGGCAATGTCCGCGCCCCCTTTCACGGCCGGATGCGGCAGTTTTATGGCTATTACGCACGCGGCATTATCCACCGGCGCGATGACGATGGCACATTGGCGCCGACCGCGGTGCTCGGGTCTTTGCCGTTCGCCCCGCGGCATGTGATCCAGGCCACGCAGGCGCTTTTGCGCGACTACGGAGACATTCTCTACACCCGCTACGGCTTCCTCGACGCCTTCAACCCGAGCTTCACGCACGCCCGGCTGGCCCGGGATGGCTATGTCGTGCCAGGACGCGGCTGGGTCGACGATCAGTTCGTCGGCATCGATCAGGGGCCGATCATCGCGATGATCGAGAACGAACGAAGCGGGCTGATCTGGCGGATCATGCGGCGCAATCCCTACGTCCGTGCCGGATTGCGCCGCGCTGAATTCACGGGTGGTTGGTTCGACGCGACCACGCCGGGCGCACCGTCCGTTTCGCCTGCCTCCAGCCTAGTCCACGGTCTAGCTCGAGTGTCGAATGGGCGCAGCACGGCGCCAAAGGTCAATCGATAAGGGCATTCCGAAGTCCCCGGGGAATTTTCCTTCCTCCCGGCTTGCATATACTCAGGGCCGGAACGCCCGGCTCATCGACCCGATGGGCCCCTGGAGCCGGCGTGGTGAGTTCAGCCAAGAGGACGGGAACGCATGGCATTCTTTCAGCGGCAGATGTCCCGAGCTTTCGAGCGCATCGCGCCGCTCGACGCCGACGCGCTCATCGCGACGTCACTGCGCCGCGGCGGACGCCAGGATTTCTCCGACTGGACGTTCACCGCGGCTCTGCGCCATCTCCTGCATGCCCTGGACGGGGAAGCACAGCTCAGCGTCTTCGGCCACCTCGCGGCCCGGTTCGACGCCCTGCGCTGTCTCGACAATCTGCTGCGGCTCGATATCGCCGAGGAGGCCGATCCGGGCATCGTCCGCCGTCCCCTGACCCGCCCGATCTTCATCACCGGCCTGCCGCGCAGCGGCTCGACCTTCCTGCACTCGCTGCTGTCGCTCGATCCGGCCATCGCGGTGCCCCGCAGCTGGCAGCTCATCTACCCTTATCCGAGAGGCCGCCTGCTTTCATCGGGCGAGCGGCGCCGGGCGCGCGTCGAGCGCCAGTTTGCGCTGTTGCGGCTGCTCTCGCCCGAGCTCGCCACCCTGCACCCGCTGCAGGCCAACGCTCCGCAGGAATGCACCGACATCACCGCACAGGTCTTTCAGAGCCTGCGGTTCGATACCATGTACCGCATCCCCTCGTATCGCGACTGGATCGACCGGCACGGACACCATATCGCGTACATCTTTCACCGGCGTTTTCTCCAGCACCTCGATGCGCAGCTGCCGCTGGGCAGGCGCTGGGTATTGAAGTGTCCCGATCACGTTTTTGCCCTCGATGCGCTTCGGGCGGCCTATCCCGATGCGCACGTCATCATGTTGCACCGCGATCCGTTGCGCGTTCTCGCATCGGTGGCCAGGCTCACCGAGGTCCTCAGGCGCCCGTTTTCCCTGCGCGTCGCCCGCACGGAGATTGGGCATGAGGTGAGCGACCGCTGGGCGGAGGGCGCCGAGCGGATCGTGAGCGCCCATTCGCAGGGCGGCAACATCCTGCACCTGTACTATCACGACGTCGTGGGCGCCCCCATGGAAACGCTGGAGCGGCTGTACCGTCACTGCGGAATGACGTTGAGCGAGCAGGCCGAGACCCGGGTGGCGGAGTATCTGCGCACGAGGCCGCGCGGCGGCTACCCGGTGCATCACTACAGCCTCGAAGCGTTCGGTCTCGATGCCCCGCGGCTGCGCGAACGCTTTGCGCGATATATGGAAGTGTTCGATATCCGCCCCGAGCGCAACCGCTCGACCCCGGAAAGCGCGTTATCGACGAGCCCGGCATGAGCCGCGCCAAGCTCCTCGCGGCCGTGCTCGGCGCCGTGGGGCTGGTTGCGGCGGTGGCGTACGCGGGAGTCGGCGCAGTGGCGCAGGCCGCCGAGAGAGTCGGTCTCGCCGGTCTGGTGATCGTCGCGCTGATCCATCTGCCGGTGATTGCGCTGACAGGATCCGCCTGGTCGTTCATCGGCAACAGGCAGAGCGGCGCCTCGCCGTGGAAATTCATCTGGGCCCGGTATGTGCGTGAAGCGACGGCGGAGGTGCTGCCGTTTTCCCAGCTGGGCGGAATCGTGGCCGGCGTACGCGCGCTGAGCCTCGCGGGACTGAGCGGCCTGCCGGCGATGAGCTCCATGCTCGTGGATGTCATCGTCGAGCAGCTCGCCAAGCTGCCCTATGTGCTGGCCGGCGCGATCCTGCTGCTCATCGGGCACCACGCGGCGTCGCTGCGGCTGGCGACCTCCGCGGTGCTGCCGGCGGGTGTCCTGGCGCTCGCAGTGATTGTCTACCGACAGCGTCTGCTGTCGATGCTGGAAGGCGCAGCGCGGCTGATTTCCCGGCGCTGGCCCGCGGTTCGGATCGGACCCGACATCGGACCCGACATCGGACAAGCCCTGCGGCAGGTCTCCGCACCGGATCGCCGGACGACGGCCGCCTTCGCCACGCACACCCTCGCCTGGATGCTCGGCGCACTGGAAACCTGGATCATTTTTCATCTGATGGGGGTCGCGGTCACGGTGACCGGCGCGCTCATCATCGACAGCCTGTTCTGCGGCCTGCGAACCTTCGGCTTCGCGGTTCCGGCCGCGCTCGGCGTGCAGGAAGCCGGCTACGTGCTGGTGTGCGCGCTGCTCGGAATTGCGGCCGCGCCGGCCGTCGCGTGCTCGCTGATTCGCCGCGCACGTGAATGGGTCACCGGCATACCCGGCCTGGGCATCTGGCAGCTGATCGAGAGCCGCCGGGCGTTCGCCGGCGCGGCCGTCAGCGCAGCACCACCAGAAGATCCTTCGGATCGACCTGTTGGCCCGGAGTGACCGGCACTTCCACCACTTCGCCGTCGATCTCGGCGCGCACCTGGGTCTCCATCTTCATCGCTTCCAGCGTGGCGAGCACGTCGCCACGGGCGACTCTGCGCCCCACACTCACTGCGATGGTGGCGATGGTACCCGGCATGGGCGCGCCCACCTGGCGCGGGTTACCCGCCTCGGCCTTGCGCTGGGGCGGACGCCTGGGCGCCTGGCTGCGGTCGGGCACGCGCAGCGCACGCGGGTGGCCGTTGAGCTCGAGGAACACGGTGCGCGTGCCATCGTCGTGGGGCTCGCTGCAGGCGACGTAGCGCACGAACAGCGTTTTCCCCCGCTCCAGATCGATGCTGATTTCCTGGCCCGGCTCCATGCCGTAGAAAAATACCGGGGTCGGCAGAATGCTCACGTCGCCGTACTGCGTCCGCTCGGCGGCGTAGTCCTGCCAGACCTTCGGGTACATCAGGTACGAGGCGAGGTCGTCATCGGTGACCGGGCGCGGGACCTGCTCCTGGATCGTGGCCCGCACGGCCTCGAGATCGACCGCCGGCAGTGTGGCGCCGGGGCGGCTGGCGAGCGGCGCGCCTCCCTTCAGCACCTTGCGCTGCAGCGCCTGCGGAAAGCCGTCGCAGGGCTGGCCGAGATCGCCGTGGAACAGCTGTACGACCGACTCAGGGAAGGCTACATCGACCTTCGGGTCGAGCACCTGCTGCGCAGTCAGGCCACTCGTGACCATCAACAGCGCCATGTCGCCGACCACCTTGGAGGTGGGAGTGACCTTGACGATGTCGCCGAACATCAGGTTGACGTCGGCATAGGCCTGGGCCACCTGCGGCCAATGTGCGGTGTCGATGCCGAGGGAACGGGCCTGTTCGCGCAGGTTGGTGTACTGTCCTCCGGGCATGCCGTGCACGTAGACCTCTGATGCCCCGGAGCGCAGGTCGCTTTCGAAGGCAGCGTAGAGCCGGCGTACCTGTTCCCAGTAGGACGAGAGCATGCGCAGCTTCCCCGGATCCACCCCTGGGTCGCGCGCTCCGTGGCGCAGCGCTTCGACGATCGAACCGAGGTTCGGTTGCGAGGTGAGTCCGCTCATCGCATCGATGGCGCCATCGATGGCGTCCACGCCGGCATCGATGGCGGCAAGCACGCTTGCCGCGGCGATGCCGCTGGTGTCGTGGGTGTGGAAGTGCACCGGCAGGCCGATTTCCTCCTTGAGAGCCTTGACCAGGCTGTAGGCGGCCCGCGGCCGGCACAACCCGGCCATGTCCTTGATGCCGAGCACGTGCGTGCCCGCGGCCTTCAGCTCGCGCGCGAGCTTCAGGTAGTACTCCAGGGTGTATTTCTTCTCGCGCGGGTCGCTCAGGTTGCCGGTGTAGCAGATCGCCGCCTCGCAAAGCTTGCCCGCTTCCAGTACCGCGTCGATGGCCACGCGCATGTTCTCGACCCAGTTGAGCGAGTCGAAGATCCGGAACAGGTCGATGCCGCGCTCGGCGGCGCGCCGCACGAAAAACCGTACCACATTGTCCGGATAGTTGGTGTAGCCGACTGCGTTGGCGGAGCGCAGCAGCATCTGCAGCAGCACGTTCGGCAGCCGCTCGCGCAGCGCCGAGAGCCGCTGCCAGGGGTCCTCGCGCAGGAAGCGCATGGCCACATCGAACGTGGCGCCGCCCCAGCATTCCACGGAGAACAGTTCGGGCGCCAGGCTGGCGTAGTATGGCGCGATGGCCGTCATGTCGATGGTGCGCACCCGTGTCGCCAGCAGCGACTGGTGCGCATCGCGCATCGTCGTGTCGGTGAGCAGTACGCGCTCCTGGCGCAGCATCCACTGCGCGAAGCGCTCCGGGCCGAGCTCCTCGAGCGTCTGACGCGTGCCGGGCGGCGGATCACCGAGGACCGCCGGCGGCAGTCTTGCGCTTTCGATGCGCGCCGGCCGCGGGCGGCCGCGGGTCTCCGGATTGCCGTTGACGATGGTTTCGGCGATGTAGGTGAGGATGCGCGTCGCCCGGTCTCGCTTGCGTGGCCAGCGGAACAGCTCCGGGGTTTCGTCGATGAATCGCGTCGTGTACTCGCCGCGGGCGAAGCGCGCATGGGTGATGACCTGGTCGAGGAAGCGCAGGTTGGTGACCACGCCACGGATGCGGAACTCCCACAGCGCCCGATGCATCCGTGCAATGGTCTCCTCGGGGGTGGACGCCCACGACGTCACTTTGACGAGCAGAGAGTCATAGGAGCGGGTGATGATCGCGCCGGTATAGGCGGTGCCGGCGTCCAGACGGATGCCGAACCCGGCGGGGCTGCGGTAGGCGCTGATCTTGCCGTAATCGGGGATGAAGTCGTTTTCCGGATCCTCGGTGGTGACACGGCACTGCAGCGCGTGCGCTTGAATGCGGATCTGCTCCTGTGGCGGCACGCCGCTGTCGGCAGTGCCGAGGCGCGCGCCTGCGGCGATGCGGATCTGCGCCTTGACCAGGTCGATCCCGGTGGCGCACTCGGTGACGGTGTGCTCGACCTGGATGCGCGGATTGACCTCGATGAAATAGAACTTCCCGCTGTCGGCGTCCTGCAGGAACTCCACCGTGCCGGCGTTGCGATAGCGCGCCGCACGGCCGATCGCAAGCGCCGCCCCGCAGATTGCGGCGCGCTGCGCCTCGGTGAGAAATACCGCCGGGGCGCGCTCGACGACCTTCTGATTGCGTCGCTGGACGGTGCAGTCGCGCTCGTAAAGGTGCACGAGCCCGCCATGGGCATCACCCAGGATCTGCACCTCGACGTGGCGCGCGTGGCGCACCAGCTTTTCCAGGTAGACCTCGTCGTTGCCGAACGCGGCCTTGGCCTCGCGGCGTGCAACCGGCAGCAGCTGCCCAAGCTGCTCATCGCTCTGCACGATCCGCATGCCGCGTCCGCCACCGCCCCAGCTCGCCTTGAGCATGACCGGATAGCCGATCTGCCCGGCGAGCCGCTGGCAGTCCTCGATGCCCTCCGGCAGGGGCGCCGTGGCGGGCATCACGGGCACCCCGACCTGGGCGGCGAGCTCGCGCGCGATCACCTTGTTGCCCAATGTACGCATGGTCTCGGGCTCGGGGCCGATGAAGCGGATCCCGGCCCGCGCGCAACCGGCCGCGAACTCTGGATTTTCGGACAGGAAGCCGTATCCGGGATGAATGGCGTCCACTCGGGCCTCGCGAGCGATGCGCAGGATGCCTTCGATATCCAGGTACGCCTCGACGGGGCCCTTGCCCTGTCCCACGAGATACGCCTCGTCCGCCTTGGTGCGGTGCAGCGAGAAGCGGTCCTCCTGGGAATATACGGCCACGGTGCGCAGCCCGAGCTCACTTGCGGCCCGCATGACACGGATGGCAATCTCGCCGCGGTTGGCGACCAGAATGCTTCGAATCTTCTGCAACATGGCCTTGTTCACCGGTAAGATGCCGCCCGATCATAGCTGCTGCGCGAGCGGCTGGGGGTTCATCGGAGGCTCCCGATGTATGCCATTGCGGTTCATGGCGGTGCGGGCGACCTGTCGCTCCCGGCGCTCCCGGAGGCGCAGCAGGCGCAGTATCGCGAAGGACTCGCCGCCGCGCTCGATCAGGCCTTCGAGGTCCTCGAGCGGGGCGGTACCAGTCTGGATGCGGTGACGCTCGCGGTGCGAGCCCTGGAAGACAACCCGCTGTTCAACGCGGGGCGGGGCGCGGCGCTGACGCGCCAGGGAACGGCGGAACTCGATGCGGCCGTCATGGACGGCCTGACGCTGCGGGCGGGCGCGGTGGCCGCGGTCCGGCATGTGAGAAATCCTGTCGAGCTGGCCCGCCGCGTGATGGAGAAATCCCGCCACGTGCTGCTGGTCGGCGCGGGCGCAGA
>JAJYTX010000085.1 GCA_021792815.1 Pseudomonadota bacterium | reverse complement strand
AGTAGAGAAAGGCGCGCGCCGTCTCGAACTCCTTCTGCGGGCGCCCGCAGACGAGATAGCAGAAGAGCGTGAACGGGCCACCGGCGAATCCGATCAGCGGCACGCCGCGCGGTGCCTGCGCACGCACCATCCGGATCGATTCCAACACGAAGGGCACGTCGCGCTCCGGGAGCAGGGTGCGCAGCGCATCGATCGCCGCGTCGTCGCGCACCGGCTCGCGCACCACCGGTCCGGGTTCAAAGGTGAGGTCGACGCCCATGCCCTGCAGCGGCGTCATGATGTCGCTGAAGAGAATGGCCGCATCGAGCCCGAAGCGGCGCAGGGGCTGCAAAGTCGCCTCGGCGGCGAGCTCGGGCGTCCGGGTCAGTGTGACGAAGTCCGCCTGAGCGCGCAGCGTGCGGTACTCGGGCAGGTAGCGGCCCGCCTGGCGCATGATCCAGATGGGCGTGTAAGGCACCGGCTGGCGGCGGCAGGCGGCCAGAAACACCGATGTCTCGGCGGCGGGCGTGCTCATGCCTTCAACCAGCGGGCCACCTGGGGCGCGAAGTAGGTGATGATGAGGTCGGCGCCGGCGCGGTGAATGCCGGTGAGAGTCTCGATCACCGCCGCGCGCTCGTCGATCCAGCCGCGCTCGGCGGCCGCCTTGATCAGACTGAACTCGCCGCTCACCTGGTAGGCGACCAGCGGCACGCGTACCGTGTCGCGCACCTGGCGGATGATGTCGAGGTAGGGCAGGGCGGGTTTGACCATGACGAGGTCCGCGCCTTCCTCGATGTCCAGCAGCACCTCGCGCAGCGCCTCGCGTGCGTTCGCCGGATCCATCTGGTAGCTGCGCCGATCGCCGAAGGCCGGCGTCGACTCGGCGGCCTCGCGGAACGGGCCGTAGAACGACGAGGCGAACTTGGCGGCGTACGACACGATGGGCGTCATGGCGTAGCCTGCCTCGTCGAGCACCCGGCGGATGGCCTGCACGCGCCCATCCATCATGTCGCTCGGCGCCACCGCATCGGCACCGGCGCGCGCGTAGTTGAGCGCCACCTGGGCGAGAGTCTGGACCGAAGTATCGTTGTCGATCGTTCCGTCGGGCAGGACATGCCCGCAATGGCCGTGATCGGTGGCGCTGCACAGACAGACATCGGTCCACAGCAGCAGCTGCGGGCAGGCCGACTTGATCGCCGTGATGGCCCGGGCCGCCAGGCCGTGCGGGTCGAGCGCGGCGCTGGCGCCCGCGTCCTTCCGTTCCGGTGCGGCGAACAGCAGCACCGCCGGCACGCCGGCGTCGGCCGCAGCCCGCGCGTCCTTCACCGCCTCGTCGACCGAGAGCTGCGCAATGCCCGGCATGCTCGTCACCGGCTGGCGCACGCCCTCTCCGGGGATCACGAACAGCGGATAGATGAGCGACTCGGGGGTGAGACGGGTTTCGCGGACCATGCGCCGCCAGAGTTCCGTCTGGCGCGTGCGCCGCGGTCGTACGCTCGGGAAAGTCATGATGTCAGCCTCTTTTCGGCGCGCAGCGCCGCTTGGTGTTCGGGGTCCGCAGCCGGCGAACCCGCTTGAATCCCGCGCACCAGCGCCTCACAACACAGGGCGAGGCCGCGCAGTGTATGCGGCTCGGCGATGAACGGCGAGAAGCCCCGCGCGCTCAACGCGCGTGCCGTGGTCGGACCGATGGCCACTGCCGGGGCGGCCCGCAGAAGCTGGCGGAAATACTCCGTTCCCAACGCATGCTCGAGCTCAGTGGCCGCCGAGGGACTGGCGAAGGTGACTGCCCCGAGGCTCCGGCGATCGATCGCGGCGCGGCAGGCATCCGTATCGAGCGAAGCGCCGGCCACGGTGCGATAGGCCTCGAGGCTCACGACCTCGGCGCCGAGCCGGGCGAGTCCCTCGCTCAGGGAAGGCAGTGCGCGTGAGCTGGTCGGATGGAGCACGCGCTGGCCGCGCAGCCCGCGACGCTCGAGCGCTTTGAGCAGACCTTCGGCGCCCGCCTCGTCGGCGCTGAGCTCGACCGGCCAGCCGCGCTCGCGCAAGGCTGCGGCAGTGGCCGGGCCGACCGCGGCGATGCGCACGCCCCCGGGGGCAGCCGGCAGCACCGCGGCGAGTGCCGCGACGCCGTGACGGCTGGTGAGCACGATCCAATCGAACGGGATCGCCTCATGCAGGGCCTGCGTGAGCGGTGTGGGATCGACCGGCTCGATGGCGATCGCCGGCCAGCGCAGGACTGCCAGCCCCCGCGCCTCGAGCTCGCGGCTCAGCGGGCCGCCGGGCGGTTCCGCCCGGGTCACGACGACCGGTTTCAGCACGGCGCGGGTGTTCCCGGCGCCGCGCGCTGCTCGGCGATGAGAGCGGCTGCGCCCTGGGCAAGCAACCGCTGTGCCACGCGCTCACCCAATGCCCGCGCGTCGGTTACGGTCGCGTCCGCTTCGTCATCCGCACTCAGGTGCCGCGAGCCATCGAGTGCACACACGCTGGCGTGCAGGCGGAGTCTGGTGCCCGACAATGCTGCCAGCGCCCCGAGCGGTACCTGACAGCCGCCTTCGATGCGCTGCAGCAAGGCCCGCTCGGCGGTGGTCGCGAGCCGAGTGGCCGGATCGTCTAGTCGAGCGAGCCAGAGCGCCGTACGCTCGTCGCGCGCGCGCGCGCAGACGCCGATTGCGCCCTGTGAGACTGCCGGCGGGAAGTCCTCGATGGGCAGCCGCTGCGTGATGCGAGCCTCGAGGCCCAGGCGTTTCAGGCCGGCCGCAGCCAACACGATGGCGTTGTAATCACCGCGATCCAGCCGCTGCAGCCGCGTCGGCACGTTGCCCCGCAGCTCATGCAGCTCGAGGTCGGGGCGGGCGCGGGCGAGAAAGGCGCGGCGGCGCAGGCTGCTGGTGCCGATGCGGGCTCCGGACGGCAGCCGCGCCAGCGGCATGCCGTCGCGGCTCACGAGGGCGTCGCGGGGCTCCTCGCGCGGCAGTACCGCAACGAGCTCGATCCCCGGCTCGAGTTCCGTCGGCAGGTCCTTCAGACTGTGCACGGCGACGTCGATGCGCTCCTCGAGCAGAGCACGATCGAGCTCCTTGGTGAAGAAGGCGCGGCCCCGTACGGCCCACAACGGCACCTCGGTCTGCAGATCTCCCGAGGTCATGATGGGCACCAGCTCCACGCCCGGAGAGCCGGGCAGCGCGCCGATCAGACTTTCGACGTGCCGTGCCTGCCACAGGGCGAGCGCCGAGGCCCGCGTGCCGATTCTCAGGGTCATGGCTGTCATTGCTCGCTCTCGATCAGGAACCGGTAGCCCACTCCCCAGACGGTCAGGAAGTGCCGAGGGTTGGCCGGGTCGCGCTCGAAGCGCCGGCGCAGCCTGAGAATGAAGTTGTCCACGGTGCGGGTAGAGGGAAACACGTCGTAGCCCCATACCCGCTCGAGCAGGTCCTCGCGCGAGACGATCTCTCCGGGACGCTCCGCCAGCACTTTCAGGATCATGGCTTCCTTCTCCGTGAGTTCCTGGGTCATGCCGTTCCAGGAGCGCGCGCGGAAGGCGCGAAAGTCCACCTCGTTGCCGCCGAAGCGCAGCGGCCCCGCCTCCGCCGAGGCGCTCTGGTACCAGTCCCAGCGGCGCAGGATGGCGCGCACGCGCAGCAGCAGTTCCTTGAGGTGAAAGGGCTTGGCCAGATAATCATCGCCGCCGGCTTCGAGCCCCCGCACCCGGTCGGCCGGATCGCCGCGGGCGGTGAGGAACAGCACCGGAGTGCTGTTGCCCTGTTCGCGCAGCGTGCGACAGACGGTGAAGCCGTCGAGCTCCGGCAGCATCACATCGAGCAGGACGAGTCCGAAGGCCCCGCCCGAGAGCGCTTCGAGCGCCCGGCGTCCATCGCCCACCGCGTCCACTTCGTAACCTTCGGCCCGCAGGTTCTCGACCACACCGGCCGAGAGGTGCGGGTCGTCCTCGACCACGAGGATGCGGCGGGAGTTGACCGCGGCGCTCATGAGGGGTAACCGCCCCGGGTGTCTCCTCCGGCTTCGAGCGTTGCGGCGAGTGGACTGCCGTGCCGCGCGTCCGCAGGCGCGCCCGGCCACAGGAGCACGAAGCGCGCGCCTTGTCCCGCCCCCTCGCTGTGCGCGCTCACCCGGCCGCCCATCAGCTGCATCAGCCGCCGCACGATATACAGGCCCAGGCCGGTCCCGTGATAGCTGCCGCCGCCGGGATGCAACCGCGTGAATTTCTCGAACAGCCGCGTGCTGTCAGCCGGCCGGAATCCGACCCCGCTGTCGCGCACGGTCAGCTCCACGTCGGGCCCGACCCGCCGGCCGCTGAACACGATGCTGCCCCCGCCGACGGGGGCCACCGCGGCGAGCGAGTTTTCCAGGAGATTGCGCAGGATGACATCGAGGGCCAGCGGATCGGTGAGCACCATGAGACCTGATTCGATATCGGCCCCGAGGCTGATCCGTTCCTGACGGGCGCGTTCCTCGGCCTGCGCGGTGACCCGCCGCACCGCCGCGCCGAGATCGACCGGCTCGTGCCGCAGTTCGATGCGGCCGCGCTCGATGCGCGCGCTCTCGAGGATCCGGGTGACCATGCCTTCCATGCGCGACAGATCGGACAGCATGCGCTCGGTGAGCACGCGCGACTGCTCGGCCGAAAGCGGCCGCAACGCCATGGTCTCGAGTGAGAGCTGCAGGCTTGCGAGCGGCGTCTTGAACTGGTGCGAGACGAGCTGCAGGAAGTTGTCCTGCTCCAGCATCACCAGCGCCTCGGCGCGCAGCGCCCGGGCGATGACCACGATGCACGCGCCGAGGGCGAGCAGAAAGAAAGAGCCTTCCCACATGTATTGCAGAGTGCGGCGGTGTTCCTCCGCGAGCATGCCGCGTTCGATCGCCGGCGACACCTCGGCCCGTCCCCCGTTCAGGAGCAGCTGCGGAAGCAGCGCGCGCACTCTCGCCGGCGGTGTTCCGGCCGCCAGCAGCGCGTCGGCCGCGGCGACCTGCTGTGTATACAGCGCCTGCAGCTCACGCACCTTCTCGACGGCGTAGCGGTGCTGATCATACAGCCACCAGCCCACCTGCACGGTGCACATGGCCACCAGCGCCATGACGGTGAGCTGCAGGATACGCGGGCCCTTGGTCGCACGCAGCGTCATGGAGCGGCGAATGCCCGGCGCAATCCGCGAGCCAACTGCTCGAAGTCCGCTGCGGTGTGCGCGAGCGACAGGAAGCAGGCCTCATAGGCCGAGGGCGGGAAGTAGATGCCGTCCTCGAGCAGCGAGTGAAACACCCTGCCGAAGCGCTGCGCAGCGGCCTCGGGCAGAGCCTCGGCGGTGCGTGGTGCGCCGGCCTCATGCAACGAGAGCCAGAACAAAGACCCCACGCGCACCAGGTGAACCGGGCAGGGTGCCTGCGCCAACACCGGTTTCAGGGTCGCTTCCAGCTGTGCGCCGAGTGCCTCGAGCCGCCGCCAGCCATCCTCCCGGATGAGCACGTCCAGAGTGGCGATGCCGCTTGCCATGGCCACGGGGTTGCCCGACAGCGTGCCGGCCTGGTAGGTATCCCCATCGGGCGCCAGTCGCGAGAGGATGTGCCGCGGGCCTGCGAAAGCGCCCACGGGCAGACCGCCGCCGATCACCTTGCCGAAGGTCGCCAGATCGGGTGTGAGGCCGAGCCGCTCGGCCGCGCCCCCGCGGGCGAGCCGGAACCCCGAGATCACTTCGTCGAAGATCAGCAGCACACCGTGCTGGCGCGTGAGCGCACGCAGCCGGGAGAGGAACTCGTGCCGCTGGGGCAGCAGCCCGTGATTGGCGGGCACCGGCTCGATGATGACCGCGGCGATCCGTTCGCCCTCGCGGGCCAACAGCGCCTCGAGGGCGCTTTCGTCATCGAGCGGCAGCACGCGGGTACAGGCGGTGAAGGGCGCCGGCACGCCCGCGGAGGAGGGATGGCCAAAGGTGGCCAGGCCCGAGCCGGCGGCCACCAGCAGGTGATCGGCATGGCCGTGGTAGCAGCCGGAGAATTTGACGATGAGGTCTCGCCCGGTGAAGGCTCGGGCGAGACGAATGGCGCTCATCGTCGCCTCGGTGCCCGAGGAGACGAAGCGGACCTGCTCGACGCCTGGATAGGATGCGACGACACGCTCGGCCAGCGCGACCTCTCCGGGGCAGGGGGCACCAAACGTCGTACCCGCACGGCTGCTCTCCGCGATGGCAGCGACGACCTCCGGGTGCGCATGTCCCAGGATCAACGGCCCCCACGAGCCCACGAAATCCAGGTACTGCCGGCCGTCCGCGTCGGTCAGGTGCTGTCCCTGGCCGCGAGTGAAGAACAGAGGTGCTCCTCCCACCGCTCGAAATGCTCTCACGGGTGAGTTGACGCCCCCCGGGATGAGGCGGCTGGCGCGCGCGTACAGCTCTTCGGAACGAGGATGTGTCATGGCGGGTATGGTAGTGCCTTTCAGTGCGGCGGATCCGGGGTCCCGGGGTGGTGCGCAGGGCCGCGCCGGTGCGGCCGGGCCTCGCGGAAAAACGCATCGAGCGCGTCCGGGGTGCCGTGGGAGGCGGCGGCGCGCAGGCCCGCGATGGGCAGGTGCGCCAGGCTGTGGGCCAGTCGCTCGGCAAAGCGCAGGACCGCCTCGCGCTGGCCGGCATCGAGGGTGTGCAGATCCGTGCCCAGCGCGCGAACGGCCTCCTCGGCCGCGACCTGCTCGAACACGGTGCGCAACTCGGCCAGGCGGGGGCCGATGGCGCGGGTTGCCATGTCGGAGCGCAGGCGCGCCAGCTGATCGTCAATCGCGGCGCGGACCGGCGCCAGGCGCATCAGCTCGCCCATGCGCCGCTCGCGGACCGCTTGCACGAGCTCGTCCATTCCGATCCGCACCAGGCTTGTCCGCCGCGCTGCCCCGGGATCGACATTGGGGGGCACGCCGAAGTCGATGGCGAGCACAGAGGTGCCCGGAGAGGCTCCGGAGCCGTCCACGAGGCGACGCAGCACCTGCTCATCGAGCACCGTTCCGCCGCCACCGGCCGCCAGCACCAGGGCGCCCACCGGCGAGGGCCGGGTGCGGAACGCATCGAGCGACAGCGCCCGACCCGAGACGGCGGCGGCGAATTCCTCGGCGGCGGCCAGCGTGCGGTTGACCACCACGAGCGGGATCCCTGCCTCATGCAGCGCCAAGCCGCAGCGTCGCGTCATGGGTGAGACGCCGATCAGGGCGACCGGCACGATTGCCCCGCCCAGGTGCCTGCGAATCCGCTCGGCGGCCAGGTCCGCCAGCGAGGGGGCGCGGACACCGGTCTGCAGGCGCTGCACGCGGTTGGCCATGCCGAGCGCCTCACCCATCAGCCTGTCGAGCATCGGACCCGACGTGCCCGCGCCGCGGGCCGCTTCCCAGGCCTCGCGCAGCTGCGCGGCGATCTCGCGCTCGCCGGCCTGAGCCGAGTCCAGGCCACAGGCGAGCAGCAGCAGGTGTTCGATCGCCGACTCGCCCGCCCAGGCCCGCAGCAGCCGCAGCGCGCCGCCCGGGGGCGAGGCGTGACCCGTGAGCTGCTCGAGGACCTGGGGCCGCAGGTCGCCTGCGGACGTGCCATCGGTGGTGGCGTAGAGGACCTCCACCCGATTGCACGTGCCGAGGTACAGCAGTTCCGCCACGCCGAGCGCCTCTCGCAGCGGCGGCAGCCGGACGGGAAGATCCGCCTTGGGGATGGACAGCCGGGCGACCTCGTCCACCGCCGCATGCCGATAGGACAGGCCCACGATGCCGATCTGGTGCATGTCGCGGAGCAAACCACGAACGCCGGGGCGAGGTGTCACAGAAGCGTCACCGCCGCCGCGCGATGTCACGATTTTCATCCCGCCCGCCTACCGGCCGGCCGTCAGATGACAGTGCCCGCCTGCGTGGCGGGCGAGACCGTCCGCCCGCGGCGGCGCCCTGCGCGTTACAACCGGATCAGGCCGCGCTTGTGCGCCACGGCCACCGCTTCGGTGCGCGAGATCGCATCGAGCTTGGTCAGGATCGACTTCACATGGGTCTTGGCGGTGCCCTCGGTGATCGACAGCCGCCGCGCGATATCCTTGTTGCTGCGTCCCTGGGCCACGAGCTCGAGCACGTCGAGCTCCCGCTCCGTGAGGCTCGGCTTCGCCATGCGCTGCAGCGCCTTGGCGGCCACCGTCGATGAGGTGTAGGGACGGTCCTCGCTGACGGCACGGATCGCCGAGAGAATTTCCTGGCGCGGCGCATCCTTCAACAGATAACCCTTGGCCCCGTGGCTGAGGCACTGGAAGATGTCCTCGTCGCCGTCGTAGGTGGTCATGATGAGCAGGCGCGCCTTGGGATTGATCTCGAGCACGCGCTGGACCACCGCCAGCCCGTCCCGCTTGGGCATGCGCAGATCGAGCACCATCACGTCGGGCTGGTGCTGCTCGAACAGGGCGATGGCCTCGTCGCCGTCGCCCGCTTCCGCGACCACTTCCATGTCGGCCTGTTGATTGACCATCGCCGCGAGCCCGTCGCGGACCACCGGGTGATCGTCCGCGAGGATCACCCGGATTTTCTTCTGCATCACTGCCGCCATCTTCGCCTCTACGCTGTTCGCTTCTGCATCCGCACGCTCACGCGCGTCCCGGCGCCCGGCCGGCTCTCGATCCGCCATTCGCCGCCGATCTCGCCGGCTCTCTGGCGCATGCTGCTCAAGCCAAATCCCTGGCGCTCGGAACGCTCGGGACTCTGGCCCATGCCCCGGCCGTCGTCTTCGATCGACATGACCCAATGGGTGTCTTCGTCGGCCATCGTGATGCGGATATGCCGCGGGCGGGCATGACGCACCGCGTTGCTGACCGCCTCCTGGGCAATGCGCAACAGCTCGTGCTCGTGTTCCGGGCGCAGTCCCGTGGTGATGCCGCCGCCCTCGAACGTGCAGGTGACACCGCCCGGGACGGTCGATCGCTCGGCAAGCTGGCGCAGCGCAAGTTCCAGGCCCGCGCGGCGCGTCTGGTCGAGCCTGAGCGCCATCACGGA
>JAJYTX010000084.1 GCA_021792815.1 Pseudomonadota bacterium | reverse complement strand
GCACGTCGGGTGCGACGGGATTCTATATCGACAACACGCCACTGCCGGAATCGATTGATCCGCGCATCGTCGACGTGAAGCGGATCGAAGTGCTCAAAGGACCGCAGGGGACGCTGTTCGGCGAAAGCTCCCTCGGCGGCACCGTGCGCATCATCACACGGCGGCCCGATCTGCGGCGCGACCAACTCGGCTACACCGCTGACGCCGGTGTCACATCCGGCGGCGGCAGCGCCGATGGAGGCGCGAGCCTCATCGAGAACATCGCGCTCGTTCCAGGCCGGCTCGCGACCCGCATCGTTCTCTTCGGCAGCCATGCTGCCGGATACCTGACCCGCACCTATCCGGCGCCGGCGAGCGCGGCGACCCGCAATCCCTTTCTTCCGGCGGCGCGCACCAGCGTCGGCGATCAGGGCGCCCGGACCACCTACGGCGGGTCGGTTACGACCCGCCTGCGGCTCACTCCGGCACTCGGAATGCAGCTGCGTGTCATGGCGCAGGACACGCACGACAAGGGATTTCCAGCGACGTTCGCGCCGCTACCGGCCTTCGCGCCGGTCTACACCCTCAATCGCGCCTTCGACATCCAGCCGGGCGCGACCGACGCGTGGCTGCTGCCGTCGCTCGGGATCGACTATCGGGGCGGCACGGTACGACTCGTCTTCGCCACCAGCTACTTCTACCGCCACAATCGCGACATCGAGGACTCGACCTACGGCACGCAGCAGATCCTGCAGAATGACTACGGCGTGACCTCGCTGCCCGCCCAGCCGTTTCTGTGGGACCAGGAGAACTACGAAAACCAGTTCACGCAGGAGTTGCGTGTGTCGTTCAAGGGGCTGCTCGGCGTGAGCGGCACCGTCGGCGCCTTCTATGCGCGCAGCCGCTCGGTGCTGTCCGTTCCGCCGCAGTACGCGCGGGGACTGGTGGCCGCGACCGCCCATGATTCCGTGGTGAGCCCGCATCCCTGGCCGAATGACCTGCTCTGGACCGATGTCAACCCGGCGATGCAGCGGGATGCCGCGCTGTTCGGGCAGATCTATGTGCCACTCGCAGCAAAGCTCACATTGACCCTGGGCGCACGACAGTACTGGCTCCACCAGACCTCGGACTTCACCGCCAACGGTTTCAACAACTTCGGCCTCACGCCGAGCCATCCGGAATCGAGCCGCCAGTCCGGCATCGATCCGAAGGTCGCGCTCTCCTATCAGATCGACGCGCGCGCGATGGTCTACGCATCGGCGTCCGAGGGCTTCCGTGCCGGCGCCGCCCAGACCTATCTGCCCTTCTGCCAGATGCCGAACCTGCCCATCGATGACATCACGCACCTGAAGTCCGATACGCTCTGGAGCTACGAACTCGGCGGCAAGGCGCAGGTCCCGGAGACCGGCCTGCTGCTTTCCGCGGCCGCCTTTCACATCGACTGGCGCAATCCGCAGCAGCAGGTTGCCCTGCCCTGCGAGGCCATATTCGACATCAACGGCCGGCGGGCACGGATCAACGGCGGGGAGATCGAGCTCGACGGTCATTTCGTACCGTCACTGGCGCTGCGGGCCGGGGTGAGCTACGAGCAGACCCGCATCACCGAGCCGGGCGCCCTGGCGATCGTCGGGGTCGCGCCCGGTTCGCGCGTCCTCGGAACGCCCGCCTGGACCGCGACGCTCGCCGGCGTCTACACCCGCCCGATGACCGCCGCGTTCGAGGGCTTCATCGAGGCTGACGCGAGCTATACCGGGGACAGTCGCGCGTTGCTCAACGGCGGCAACGGCACTTTCGCGACGCGCGCTTCCTACCTGCTGGTCAATCTGCGCTTCGGTGTGCGGCGCGGCCAGACCTCTCTGTCGGTCAACGTGCGCAACGCGAGCAACGCCAGGCCGAATCTCGGCGATATCGGCTACATCGGCTACGCGCAGTACACCGCGAACGGCACGGTCATTCCCCAGGTCGCGACGCTGCGCCCCCTGACGGTGCTGCTTCAGTACCGGCATGATTTCTGAGCAGGACGCGCGCAGCAACCACACGGTGACGAGCACCGGCGCTCATCGGTCGTAGAGTCTGGCGATGAGCCGCGGCGGCACGCCGAGAAAATACAGCGCGAGGCAACCGAGATTTCGCGCGCTGCGGCGCCGCCAGCCGTCGCGGCGCCACCGCTCGGCCGAAGTGTTCGCGACAGCGCCGAGCACCATCAGCCGCCGGCGTCCGATGCGGCGCACGAGATCGACATCTTCCATCAGCGGCCACGGCTGGAAGCCGCCGAGCGCCGCATACAGCTCACGATGAATGAGCAGTCCCTGGTCGCCATACGCCAGACCCAGGTGGCGCACGCGCCAGGCCACCTGCCGCTCGAGCCGGCGGGCCGCGGGACTCTCGTCATCGAGGCCGAAGCGGAATGTCGCGGCACAGCGCCGATGGGCAGGACTCGCCATGAACTCGCGGGCGGCACCGAGCCACTCCCGGCTGAGTACCGTGTCTGCGTGCAGAAACAGCAGCCACTCGCCCACGGCGGCTGCCGCACCCGCGCGCAGTTGAATGCCACGCCCGGGTCCCGACGCAATGAGCCGCGCCCCCGCTTCGCGCGCGACCGCGGCGGTGCCGTCAGCCGAACCCGCATCGACGACGACGGTTTCGCGCACGCCGCGGCATGCCGCCAGTGTCGCCGGCAGATGGCGCGCCGCATTGCGCGTCGGAATGATGACCGAAACATCGGGCACGCCGGCGCTGGGATCGGACCCCATGACCGATCAGGCGAGCGAGCGCAGCAGCCGGACCAGGCGCCGGGGAGCGGGGCTGAAGAGCTTCGGGGCGTAGAAGGCGCTCGCGGCCGCCTTCGAAATCTCTGCGAGCGTCGGATACGGAAAGATGACTCCCGTCAGCGCACTCAGCCTCAGCCTGCGCGTGATGGCGAGTCCCCACAGCGGGATGAGTTCCCCGGCCTGTGGGCCGAGAATGCCTGCCCCGAGCAGGGTCCCTCGCCTGTCGGTCACCACCTTGATGCGACCGGTCGTTTGCCGCTCGGCCCGGGCGCGGTCGTTGTCCGCGAGGTCCACCTCCACCACCCGCACGGCCGGGCCGAAGCGCTCGCGGGCCTGCCGTTCGGTGAGTCCGACCTGCGCCAGCTCAGGGTCGGTATACGTCACCCACGGCAACGCACGGTAATCGACCTTTGCCGGCAGCCGGAACAGCGCATTGCGGATCAGGACCCCGGCCTGGTATCCGGCCGTGTGGGTGAATTGCGGCCGACCGATGACATCCCCCAACGCGTAGATGCGCCGATTGCTGGTGCGCAGCCGCGCATCGACCCTGATGCCGTGGGGCGCATACGCGACGCCGGCGCGCTCGAGCGCCAGTCCCGCGACCCGTGGCTGACGACCGGCCGCCACCAGCAGATGTGATCCGGCCGCCTCGATATTCTCTGCAGCCCTCACGACGATCCCGCCTGCGCAAGGCGCGATCCGGGAAATCTGCGCGCCTTCGTGCACGGCGATGCCCGCTGCGGCAAGTCGCTCGCGCAGCATCCCGACCAGTTCCGGCTCATCGTGCGGCAGCAATCGACCGCGCTGGAACAGCGTCACCGCGCTGCCGAGGCGGCGGAAGGCTTGCGCCATTTCCACACCGATGGGTCCCCCACCGACGATGAGCAGGTGGCCGGGACGCTCGTTCAACGAGAAGAGTGTTTCATTGGTCAGGACGGGAACGGCTTCGATGCCCGGGATGGGCGGCAGGCGGGCCGAGGAACCCGTGGCGATGACGAATCGCCGGGCTCGAACACGAACGCCGCCGCCGCTGAGCGCGTCGCGGCCGGTGAACGCGGCGGCCGCCCGAATGACGCGCACGCCCAGCTTCTCGAGACGCTCGGCGGAATCATGCGGCGCGATCTGCGCGATCACCTCGCGCACGTGCGTCATGACCGCGGGAAAATCGACCTGCGGCGATCCCGCGTGTATGCCGAACCGGCCTGCGTCCGCGATCGTCTGCGCGGTATGGGCCGCGGCAAGGAGCGCTTTCGACGGCACACAGCCATAGTTGAGACACTCCCCGCCCATCTCGCCCCTCTCGAACAGGACGGTGCGAGCCCCGAGCTGCGCGGCGCCCACTGCCACGGACAGCCCGGCCGAGCCGGCGCCGATGACGCACAGATCACACTCGAGTGCACTCGTCATGACCCAACCCCGTCCGCAAGTGGCGGCCCGGCCGTCCCCGGGTCCGCCGGAGCACTCCTCTGCGCCGTGCGAGTCCCAGACGACCCGTGGAAGACAGGCCTGCCATCGGCAGCCTGCCTGAGCTCCAGCAGCGGTCCCTGGGCGGCCTCGGCATCCGCCGCATCATGCGTCACCAGCAACACCGGCAGACCGGCTGCCCTCGCATGCTCGAACACGAAACGGCGGAACTCCGCACGCAGCGCGGCGTCCAGCTTATTGAAGGGCTCATCGAGCAGCAGTACCTGCGGGTCGGCCAGCAGCAGCCGCAGCAGCGCCACGCGGGCACGCTGCCCGCCGGAGAGCGTGCCCGGATCCCGCCGGGCAAACCCGGCAAGGCCCGCCTCACGCAGGGCAGCATCGATCCGCACCGCGCGCGCCTTGCGACCCCGCACCGACGGCGCGAGTCCGAACGCCAGGTTCTCCCCCACCGTCAGATGGGGAAAGAGCAGATCGTCCTGGAACAGGATCCCGATGCGTCGGCGCTCGGGCGGCAGCCCCGTCACCTCCCGCTCACCGATCCAGACCCGGCCCGCGACATCGAACACCGCAGCGGCGGTGCCGCCGAGGACGGCGAGCAGGGTAGACTTGCCCGAGCCGCTCGGGCCCATCAGAGTCAGGACCTCGCCCGGCCTCACCACGACGTTCAGGGCCGGAATCAGCACCCGGCCTTCGAGGGCGATCGACACGTCCTCGAGACGCAGCGGACCGCTCACGACCGTCCCCGGGAGGCCTGCCGGCGGAATCGGTCCCGACCCGACACGCCGAGGGCGATCCCGTAGAACGCGAGCGGAATGAGCGCCTGCAGCAGTCCGAAGACCGCGCTCACCCTGCGATCGCCACCGCTTGCGAGGGTCACCGCCTCTGTGGTCAGCGTCACGACGCGGCCGGCTCCCGCGAATATCGTCGGCAGGTACTGATCGACACTCACGGCCACCCCCACCGCCGCGGCGATCAGCACCGGGCGCAGCAACAGGGGCAACCTGATCCTGAGAAACACGCGCCGCGGCCGGGCGCCGAGACTGAGCGCGGTGCGCGCGTAACGGGTGTCGAGCGCTCGCCACGAGTCGGCGAGAGACAGAAAGACATAGGGCAGCACGAACAGAAGATGTGACCAGATCACGGCAATGAGCGAGCCGTCGAGGTGAAAGGCCGTAAGCAGCACCTGCAGTCCGAACAGAAACGCGATCTGCGGCACGAGCAGCGGGACATACAGCAGCCACAGTGCCCGCGAGGTTGCCGCCGCGCCGCGCCGTTGTTCGTGCTCCAGACACGCCAGAACGAGCAGCAGCGACAGCCCGCTCGCCAGCATGGCCACGACCAGCGTGGTCTCGAGAGGCCAGGCAATCGGACCGAATTGTCCGGTCCACGCGCGAGCGCTCCAGTGGGCCGGCAGCACGTCCGGAAAACGCCATCCCGCCGCAAAGGACCAGACCGCCAGATCAGCGAGCGACGCCACCCCGAGGCCCATGAGCCCGGCCACGGCGGCGGTGCTGAGTCCGGCAAGCAGCTCGAGGCGTGTGCCTCGAGCGCCCTGAGCGATCCATCGACGGCCAAGATGCGCCACCATGCCCTCGCCCGCGCGCCACAGCACGATGCTCCCCAGCACCAGAGCCAGTTGCAGCAGAGCCGCGGCGGCGGCAGGGAAATACATGCGGATGTCGGGAGCCGTGAACCAGCGCAGCGCCAGCACGCTGAGTGTCGGTGGATTGCCCGGGCCGAGGATCAGCGCCATGTCCACCACCGACAGTGCGTAGGCGAGCACGGCATAGATCGGCAGACGAACGCGCCGATACACCTGCGGCAGGAGCAGCTTCAGCCACGCGACCGTGCGTCCATAGCCGAGCGCGGCCGCCGCTTCAACCTGACGCGCCGCGGGCACCTGCCCGAGCGCGGTGATCGTCATCAACAGCAGGTACGGCACCTCTTTCACCAGCAGCCCGAGGGTGAGCGCGATGCCATACGGATCCTGTACGGTGGCGACATCGGGCGGCTGATGCCAGCCGGTCAGCCAGGGCGAGAGCAACCGCACGATCCAGCCGCTCGGGGCGATCAGAAAGCCGACGCCGATGGCCACCGCGGCGTGCGGCGCGGCCAGAATCGGCGCCATCACGGCGCGGCCCGCCCGTCCCGGCGGCCGCCCATGCACGAACGCGCAGAAGCCGAAGACCAGGATGACCGACACGAGGGTCGAAACGAGTCCGGTCACGAGCGTGAGGCCGATGGCCTCTGCGATCCCAGGCTGGGAAAAGAGCGTCTTCCACGGCACGAGGCTCAGGCTTCGGCCGCCGATCGCCGGCAACCAGCCGAAGGCGGGAAGCGCGGTGCCGAGCAGCCCCGCCGCGATGGGCACGAGAAACAAAGCCAGCGTGACTCGCGGCGCCTGGCGCAGCCACGGTGGCGAATGCGCCAGAGGCGGCGCGGAGGCAGAGGGTGTCTCGAGTGTCGCGCCGCGCATCAGGGCGTATAGCGCCGCTCCCAGGCCTGCGCCAGACGGCGTGCCCAGGAGGGATGCGGCTCGGGGAGCACGTGCCGCAGCGCAGCAGCGGGCGGCATCCACGGACTCGTGGGCAAGGCAATAAACGGCGCACGCTCGCCGGGAGTCAGCTTCGCCAGATCGAGCACCGTCTGCCCGCCGAGGTAGCGGACGTTCCCGGCACGGACCTGGGCCGCGGGCGACAGCAGAAAGTTGGCGACCACCATCGCGCCCGCCTTGTGCGGCGAGTTGTAGGGAATCGCGACGAAGCTCGTGTTGCCGATCGTACCGTGCGCCAGAACATACGTGCGGACACTCTTCGGCAGAAGCCCCGCTGCGACGTCCGCGGCGGCCTCGGCTGGGTTGAAGGACGGCATCAGGTCGATCTCGCCATCCTCCAGCAGTTCGCGCTCGGCCGGTCCGCTGGCCGGGAATTCTCGGCCGTGGCGCCACAGATACGGCCGCAACTGATCGTACCAGGCCCAGAGGGGTGCCGTCGCTTTCGCGAAATCGACGGCCGTGACGGGACGCTGCAGCAGCGCGGGATCCGGCGTCAGCGCGTACAAGGCCTGCTCGAGGAAGGCGACGCCGAGGAAGTTCTGCACCTGCGGGAATGTGAATCGGCCCGGATGGCGCCGGGCCCAGGCGGGGAACGCCCGGATGTCGCGGGGCACATGCCTGACGTACGCGGAGTCGTAGAGAAACACGAGCTGCGCCTTGCGCCAGGGCGACTCGTAGCCGTCCACCGGCACGGTAAAGTCATACCGGTTCGATCGATCGCGGGTGTCCACCAGCGCCTCGTTCGGCAGCCGCTGGGTGAACGGCCCGTAGAGCAGCGCCCGGCGCTTAAGCGCCTGAAAGTTCGGCCCATTGATCCAGATGAGATCGATGGCCCCATGCGTATTCTGACCGGCCGCCTTCTCGGCCATCACCTGCGTCACCGCCTCGGAGGTGTCCTCGAGCGGCACCTGCCGCAGGGTGATGCCACAGCAGGCCGCGACCTGCCGTGCGACCCAGGCGATGAAGGCATTGACCTTTTCATCACCGGCCCAGGCGTCAAAATACACCGTCTGACCGCGCGCCTGCGCCAACACGGACCTCCACGTGGTCGCAGCCCCAGCGGCAGGCGATGCGCCGATGGCGGCCAGCACCACCACGGCGGCCGCGACCCGCACCGGGATGGTGCGCATCACGGCACGCCGGCCCGGGCGGCAGCGCGCCGAGCGCGCGCCGCATCGATCACCGGTCCCAGCACCGCCTCGTGGAAGCGGTCGCAGCCGATGCACAGGTTGGCATAGGGCTCTCCCTTGGGCGTGACGGTGCCGCACTCGGCGAGGAATCGCTCCTCGCTCCATCCGTAGGCGAGTCCCATGCGCTCGGGATGGCCCGTGGAGATGGCCTGAAACGCCGGTTCCTGCGCCAGGGAATCCAGAATCGAAATCAAATCGTCCTCCAGCAGGCTGCCGATCGGCCGGCGGGTCTTCAGGCAGCACGGAAAGACATTGCCGTGCGGATCGATGGACACTTCCGAGCCGTTGTAGCGATGCTCGAGAAAATTCAGTCCACCGGACCAGCGGTTGCAGAAGTTCTCGGCAAGGGTCGCCGTCGACAGGCTATTTTCCCAGGCCCGCCCCCTCGGCCAGAGCCGTCCGATCCACGCATCCGGGGTCGCGCCGAAAAAATGGTAACGGGGCCCCGATGAATCCTCTGGACCCGCCCCGGGACCGATCGGTGCGCCGGCGGGTCTGAGGCCATGCGCTTCGAACAGCCGCGTCAGCCGCTCGGTGAATGCGAGCCGCCGGGCGGGCGTGTGCAGGCCGGAGTGGAACTCATCGACTCCCGATACCGAAATCGTCGAGGCGCCGCTCGCCAGCAGTTCCTCGACGAGGCTGTCCGTCAGCAGGTCGCCCGTCGTCTGGACGATGAGATCCACGCCACCGGTGCCGGCATAGCGCGCCCGAATCCGCTCCATGGCCGGATACAGCACCCGGGTGCGGATCGGCGCGATCAGCACTTCACCGCCCGAGAGGATGATGCGACCGCGCCGCCGGGGCAGGCTTCCGTCGGACGCGGGCTGTTCGCGGTCGAAATAGGTCATGCACTCGGGCAGGTGCTCGATGATGCGCGGGACGTTCGCGGCCGCCTCGCGCACCAGCGCCTCGAGCGCTCCGCGCACATACGGGCGGAAGCGCGGTTCGTAGCAATGGGGGCATCTGCGGTGGCATGCCCAGGACAGCACGAAGTAAATGGATTCCATCGGTGTGTGACGATTTCCGCCCGAGCCCGCAGTCCCATTCGGCGTCAAAGGTAAAGGATCGGCGTTCCTCAGGATACCGTCGGAAACCTCTCAGGCCCCCACCAGGGCCGGCAGCGCCGTCAGCGAGGTGATCTGCCGGTCCGGCCCGCCCGGCAGGCGCTCCG
>JAJYTX010000083.1 GCA_021792815.1 Pseudomonadota bacterium | reverse complement strand
CAGAGAGCTAACGCTGCGATGGGATTCCCGGGGGTGCCGGCACCTGCATCGGGATGCGGCCTGATCCATTTCGGCCATGCTGAAGGTGTCAGATGCAGATAGACGAAGACCCGGGTAGTTTGATTGGCGTCGAACTCCGGGGGGCCCTCGGCGCGCAGCGCCGTCGGAGGCAGCTTTGCCAAGCCTTTGTGATGCGCCGGGAGACCGGCGAGGAGCAAGTGGTGGAAGTCACGCAGCGACAATCGAGGTTCGCCCGCGAAGAATCAATGTCGCCAGGCGGGAAGTCCACGGTGATGAAGGTTTGGCGAACCACATCGACCCCGAGTCATGCGCAGGTCCCCGTGAGGGGGCAGGCGAAGCCAGTAGACGCTCGGTATTGCGCTCCACACGGCACTCACGCGTGCCCCAGCTGTTCCGCGAGAGCGCGGAGGCCAATGCCGCGACCTGAAAAGAATCCTCCCCGTCGACCGTGAACGCAGGGAGCGGCCGGTTGCGGCCGCTCGCAAGGGGGGCCTGGGGTCCGGCCAGGCTTTGGGGATCTGCCGCCATTCCTTCACGGTAGCGGACCCGCCCCCGTTCCACTGCGCAGCGCTTCAAAAAAGAACGGCCCCGCGAGGGGGCCGTTCTCTGGGACGCATGCAGTCCCGGACTTGCCGCAGCCGCTCAGCGCTGCCTTGCGCGGCGGCGGGCGGCGAACAGCCCGCAGCCGAGCAGTCCCGCGGCGAACAGCGCCAGGGTGCCCGGCTCGGGGACGTTGTACTTGCCCTTGCCACCGCAGTTGTTCTGGTTGCCGTCGTTGCCCTGATTGCCGTCGTTACCGTAATTTCCCTGGTTGCCGTCGTTGCCCTGATTGCCGGAGTTGTTCTGGTTGTTGTAGTGGCCCGGGTAGGGATTCGCGTGGGCCGGCTGCACGCAAGCCAGTGCGATTGCCCCAACGGCGGCAAGCGTAAGAGACTTCAGGGTGGCACGTGCCAGGGCCGACGGACGAACGAATGCGGTAAACGAGCTCATGTAGACCTCCATGCGGGGTTATTCCGCTGCTGGCGGGAATTAAGCAACTTCCATGCCACTGAGAAAAATCATCTCCAAGACAAGCAATTGTGCCCCGGGCGCATCCTTTGGGTAAACGCTGTTCCCGGCAGATGTAAGGTTTGCCGACAAGTTTTATGTCAAATACAGACGTGCCGCGGCGCGGGCCTGCGCTCCTGACGCAGGCATCCTGACATCATAAAGAGAACGGCCCCGCAAGGGGGCCGTTCTCGGGACACCGCCAAGGTGTCAGGACGTGGCGGAGACGCTCAGCTCTGTCGAGCGCGGCGGCGGGCAGCCACCAGCGCGCAGCCGAGCAGTCCCGCGGCGAACAGCGCCAGGGTGCCGGGCTCCGGGACGGTGGTGCTCGTCCCGTCGTACAGCGCGGCGCTGTTGGGGGTCCCGATCCAGTCGCTGCATGCTTCTTCCTTCTTGCAGGTCTGCGGACCCAGGAAACCGACCACCACCGTGCCCACCTGCAGGGTGCCGGCATTTAGATCGGGTCCGGATCCGGCCGCGCCGGCGAGCGTGTTGGTGCCGAGATTCGCCTGGAACACGTAATAGCCGCTGGCGCCGGGATCATTGCCCTGGGTGGTGCGAAGCCAGGCGCTCAGGGGATTGCTTGGCGAGGCGGAGAGCCCGAGATAAGTATCCAGGAATCCGCCCGTCCACCCCGAGCCGGACTCGGAGGCCGTTGCCGCGCCGTTCCCGCCGCCGGTGACGGTGAAGCCGGAGGGCAGTGTGTAGTTGTTGGGGACCAGAATATCGACCAGGAAATCCCCGGTCGCCGGCCCCGAGGCAGACCAGAACCCGAAGTTCGGCGAGGAGGCGGTGGTCGGGGTGACGCTGCCGTTATCCGAGCACGCCGGTGTCGGGCTATAGCAGAACGCGTGCAGCGCAGCGGCGCAGGCCGAGAAAGACCAGAACAAGCCGGCGGCCGCGGCCGCAACTGCACAAACCGCTTTGGTTGATCGCATCACGATACGCACCTCCAAAATGGCGTGCCTTCCGCAACGCCTCGTGAAATCACTACATGCAAGCTACATGCCGTGATAGGGAGGGTCCATTGAATACCCATTGAAAATGAAAGGCTTACGGGAAAGCAGGCCCGGCTGCCATCCATCCGTGCGGCGCCACGATCAGGCTGTTCGTAAAATCCATCGACAATGCGCGATCTCACCGCTCGCGCTCGGCGCGGCGCCAACCGACCCGGCGGGGCGGCAGGCAATGAATAGCGTCCAGCCGGGCATCTTCGCACTGAAGAGCGCCAGTGCCGCGGGCAGCGGGACATCGGTGCCGGTCTTCCCGACCACGATGTCGCCGCCGTTTCTCCCGGGAGCGCACCGTGCCACGCGTCCTATCGCCGTCGATGAGCGTACACCCGGCAAGGGGGTGCCTGGTCTGAGGGTCCTAAAAGAGAACGGCCCCTCGAGGGGGCCGTTCCAGGAACATCCGCGTGCATGTCACGTCCTCGCGGGATGTCACATTGCCTTGCGCTCAGCTCTGACGGGCGCGACGGCGCCGGGAGACGAAGAGGCCGCAGCCGAGCAGTCCGGCCCCGAAGAGCGCCAGGGTGCCGGGCTCCGGGACGGTGCTGACGCCGGTGATGTCACCGTCGATGCTGAATGATGCGCAATTGCTCTTGGTGCAGGTGGCGTTGAACGTATCGACGAGTGTCAGCGAGTACGCCGACATGTCCATGGCGGGAGCAGGACCGCCTCCTACCGTGGAGCCCAAGCTGGTGAGCGTCCCGATGGTGCCGCTCTCATCCCACAGTTGGTTGCTTGCGCCCCAATAGGCCGTTTGCATGACACTGCCCGAGCCCGTCAGCGCTCCGCCGAGCGTTGTGCCAAACTCATTCGCCCCCACAGGAGTCGTGAAGCCGGTCGCGCTGATGGACACCGTGAGGGCGCCGCAACCGCTCGAGTTCATGCAGGCAGTCGTGAAACCACCCAGATCAAGCCCCCATGGCTGGGTCGAGGGTGAATTGCTCTCCGGGACAAAATAGGAGACGTCCCAGCCGTTCAGATCCGAGTTGGTGTAGCTGCTTCCATTGGTCGTGAAAAACGTGCTGCTGTTCCCTCCACTGGACACGGTCATCTGCATGGGGCCGGCGAACGCGGTACCCGCCGCCATCGCGCCAATCGCGGCGATGAGGCCAAGCTTAGAAATGTGCCTGTTCATTAAGTGAACTCCCGGTAATGGTGGTCTCCACGACCAATATTGAGCAAGAAAAATGCCATATTCAATAAATTCATGTATATCAACTAGTTATGTGAAAACCAACCGAACGATCGCCTGGAGTGTAAAAATTATCGACGATCGGATCCGGATCTAATTGAGAAGAGTGCTCCTCGAAGGTGGCTTTCGGAATGCCGTTCCGGGAGTCAGGCAGGTCGCTCTTGCGTGCGCCGCTGCACGCGAGCCATCGCCAGGTCCACCCGGGTGAGGACTGCGGCAAGCACGGCCGGCGCATCGGGTTCCCGTGCCATGCGGGTCTTGCCCCGCACGGCGTTGGAGTGTTGGCTTCGGCCGCAGCAGGCCCCAACAGGCCGGCAGCCACGGTGAGGCTGCGTGGTATCTCGATGAGCGAGTCATGATGCACAGTCTTTCAGGTCCATGATTCGTGTCGGACGACACCGCTCGATGCAAGGCACATGCCATGTGGAGGACAACTTTGGGTCTCCTCTGAAATCAACGTCTTACGTTGGCGACATTCAGCATGGATTCAGCTGTGTTAACCTAATCTGCTGCGGGTTAACCTAATCTGGCGTTGTCCGCCGCCGCATCGAGAACGCTGTCAAAGATTTCGACATTTCGGATGCGCGGCGCTACGGACGGGGGGCGTCCATGGCACTATCGCGGGCCGCACCCTGTCTCGATTCGCATGCCTGAAGGAGGGCACCATGCGTACTCATCGTGTCGGATTCAGCGCCGCGCGCTGGATGCTCTGCGCGCTCGCCAGCCTCGCTCTCACGGCCTGCGGCGGCGGTGGCAGCAGCGGGAGCAGTGGCAGTAGCAGCAGCAGCTCCGGCGGAGGGAGCAGCCCCACCACCTACAGTGTCGGTGGCTCCATCAGCGGCCTGAGCGCCTCGGGCCTCGTACTCGAGGACAACGGCGGCAACAACCTCACGGTGAACAACGGACAAAGCTCGTTCACCTTCACCACGATGCTCGCGAACGGCGCCGCGTACGACGTGACCGTGGCGACTCAGCCCACGGGAGAGACCTGCACACCCTCCTCGAACACGGGCACGATCTCGAGTGCCAATGTCAGCAACGTCAGCGTGGCGTGCACGGCGAACACCTACACCATCACGGGCAGCGCCACCGGACTTACGTCCGCGGGCCTGAAGCTGCAGTTCTATACGGGCGGACAGGTGCTGTCGGTGGCGGGGGCGGCCTCGGGCTCCGCCTCGTACACGGATTCCAGTGTGCCCTACGGCAGCAGCATCCTGGCGAGCTTCATCAGCCAGCAGCCGGGCTGGGAGACGTGCACGCAGAACTCCGGTGACTTCTCCGGGACAGTCGCGCAGAACGTGACGGGCGAGGACCTGACTTGCACAGCGGACACGGCAAGCGCCAGCACGGTCACGATGACGGGCGCCACGCTCCAAGGTCCTACCGGCGTGGCGGTGGATTCTTCCGGGGACATATTCGTGGCCGACACCAGCGCCAGCAAGATCTACGAGATCTCCGGTGGTGTGGCGACGGAGCTGGCAAGCACCTATACGTTCTCCAGTCCCTACGGCATCGCCGTGGATTCCGCGGGCAACGTATATGTCGCCAACTCCGGGGGTAACGACATTCTCGAGATCGTCAAGTCCTCCGGCGCGGTGAACACGCTGGGTAGCTCGCATACCTTCCTCAGTCCCAAAGGTGTGGCGGTCGACTCCCAGGGCAATGTGTTCGCGACCGACTCCGGGCACAACGAGATCGTCGAGATCGCCTCGACGGGTACGGTGTCCGTGGTGGCGGGCTCGACCGTGGCCGGTTGCGTCGAAGGCAACGGGCCGAGCGCGGAGTTCGACGATCCTACGGGCATCGCCGTGGATTCCGCGGGCAACCTGTACGTGGCAGACGCCAACAACAGCGTGATCCGCGAGGTCACCTCGGTCGGCACGAACGACACGGTCTCGATCCTGGCCGGGGGGGGCGGAACCTGCTCCGGCGCCACTACGGGTACCGCCGGTTATCTGAATGGTACGGGAACGGCTGCGGAGTTCGAGGACCCCATGGGTGTGGCGGTGGACTCCGCAGGCAATGTATACGTGGCCGACAACCTCAATAACGCCATCCGGGAGGTCTCCCCGCAAGGGGTGGTCACTACGGTGGCGGCCTCGGCTGACCCGACGAACGGCACCACCAATAAGATCTATGCGTTCAATGGTCCCTGGGGCATTTCGGTGGGCACCTCCACCGGCAATCTGGACGACCTGTACGTGGGCGATTTCGGCAGCAAGACGATCGTCGAGCTCGCTCCGTAGCCCTTGTGGCGGGCGGGCGTTGCGCCCGCCCGCCCACACTTCCCAGCGCCCGCCGCGCAGCCGATCGCAGATTCCGAGCGACCGCGGACGCTGAGCCCCAACTGACCGGCAAATCCCGCTACTCTCCCGCCCGTGCATTACGATCGCGTCGCGCTGGGCTACCTTCTCTGTGCCGCCGCCTATGCGGGGCTGCTCGGGGTGTGCCTCACGCTCTGGCGGCGGCGCCTGGCGGGCTCGGGGTTCGCCGTGGCGATCGCCGCCCAGCTCGGCTGGGCGGGGCTGCTCGCCGCGCAGGCGGCCGGGGCGCCCATCCAGGCGGGCCTTGCGATCACGGTCGAGTACCTGCGCGATCTCGCCTGGATGCTGGTGCTTGTGCGCTGTCTGCGGGGGGCCGGCACATCGGCTACCACCCGCGCCGTGCAGCAGGGCCTCGCCGTGCTGGTGGGGGTGGTCATCGTGGCCGGTGGCCTCACGCTCTGGCCGGGCCATCCGGGGATCTCGAGGCTGATCGAGCGCTACTGGCTGTGGGGGGGATTCCTGCTCTCGATCGGCGGCCTGGTGCTGGTGGAGCAGGCGGCGCGCAACACGCGCTCGACCCAGCGCTGGGCGCTGAAGTATGTGTGGCTGGCTCTCGGTGCGCTCTTCGCCTGGGACCTGGGGTTCTTCTCCATCGGCATGCTGCGAGGCAGCCTGGCGAATGTCTTCTGGGCGGATCGCGGCATCGTGGACGCCGTGCTCGCGGGCCTGCTCGCGGTCGCCTTCAGCCGCATCGAGGAGTGGGAGTCGGCGGCCTTTCTCTCGCCCCGCATCGTGTTCTTCAGCGCGACGCTCCTCGGGGCGGCGCTGTATGCGTTCGTCATGGCGGTGGGGAGCTATCTCATCCGCCGGCTCGGGGGCTCCTGGGGGGCGGCCGGCCAGATGCTCTTCCTCGCCGCCGGCGCTCTGGTGCTGGTGGTGGCGGCGCTGTCGGAGCAGTTTCGCGCCTGGTCGCGGGTGACCCTCGCCAAGTACCTCTTCCCCTATCGCTACGACTATCGCCGGGAGTGGCAGAAGCTCACGCGCGCGCTCTCGGTCGGCGGGGAGACGCCGATCTACGAGCGCATCGCCAAGGTCATGGCGGGCTTCATGAGCTCCCCGTACGGGGGGCTGTGGCTGAAGGACACCGAGGGCGGCTTCGCACCCGCGGGCGGGGATCTCGCTCCGCCTTCGGCACCGCACGAGAGCGGCCAGGGGGAGTTCTTCGAGTACCTGCTGCACAACGAGTGGATCTGCGACCTCGATGAGGTGCGCGGCCCCCGGCGCGGCAAGCCCGTGCCGGTCCCGCCCGCGTGGATGCTCGAGAACGCCCGGCTGTGGCTGGTGGTGCCGCTCATCTGCGAGAGCGCGATGGTCGGGTTCGTCCTCATCGCCCAGCCGCTCGCCGCGATGAGGCTCTCCTGGGAGGAGCTCGACCTGCTCAAGGCCGCGGGACGGCAGGTCGCGAGCTACCTCGCCTTCGAGCAGGCCGCCAAGCGCCTGGCCGAGGCCCATCAGTTCGAGGCGCTGAACCGGCTCTCGGCGGTGCTGATGCACGACTTGCGGCACCTGATCGCCCAACAGGCGCTCGTGGTGCAGAACGCCGCGCGCCACCGCGGCAACCCGGAATTCTTCGACGATGCGATCTTGACGATCGACAACTCCGTGAAGCGCATGACGCGCCTGATGGACGAGTTGCGCAGCGGCGTGCTCACCGAGCAGACCCATCGCGTGGAGGTGGCCGAGCTCTGCGCGGAGGCGATCCGGCGCTGCCCGGGGCAGCCGCGCCCGACACTCGAGGTGCGCGAGCGCGGCGAGGTCGTGCTCCATCGCGAGCGCCTGCTGCAGGTGCTCGAGCACCTGATCCGCAACGCCCAGGAGGCGACACCGGCGCAGGGATCGGTTACCGTACGGGCGCAAACCTCGGCTCAGCAGGCGCTCATCGAGGTGGCCGATACCGGCTGCGGCATGGACGAGGAGTTCGTGCGCCACAAGCTGTTTGCGCCCTTCGAGACCACCAAGGGGGAGAAGGGCTTCGGTATCGGCGCCTACCAGGCGCGCGAGTTCGTGCGCAAATGCGGCGGCAGCATCGAGGTCGAGAGCCGCCCGGGACGCGGCACGCGATTCACCCTGCGCCTGCCGCTCGCGCCTGCGCTGTCGAGAACGGAAGGAGAAGGACTGAAGAATGAGCTCCAAACCCACTAGGCTGCTGATCGTCGAGGACGATCCGGGGCTGCAGCGCCAGCTCAAATGGGCGCTCGAGCCCTACGAGGTCGAGTGTGCCTCGAGCCGTGCCGAGGCGCTCGTGGCCGTGCGCCGGCTCGAGCCGCCCATCGTGCTGCAGGACCTGGGGCTGCCGCCCGATCCGGACGGCGTGGAGGAGGGCTTCGCCACCATCGGGGAGATCCTGCGCCAGGCGCCGGCCACCAAGATCATCGTCGTCACGGGGCGCGAGGGCCGCGAGCACGCCCTGCGGGCGATCGCGGCCGGCGCCTATGACTTTTGCCAGAAGCCGGTGGACATGGACGTGCTCTCGCTCATCATCGACCGCGCCCGGCGCATCTACGAGCTGGAAGAGGAGAACCGCCGGCTCGGCGGCAATCCCTCCCTCGCCCTCGAGGGCGTGATCGCCGCAAGCGAGCCCATGGTCAAGGTCTGCCGCCTGGTGCAGAAGCTCGCCCCCACCCAGGCCTCGGTCCTGCTGCTCGGGGAAAGCGGCACCGGCAAGGAGCGCCTCGCACGGGCGCTGCACGCCCTGAGCGCGCGCGCCGCGCAACCCATGGTCGCCCTCAACTGCGCGGCCATTCCCGAGACGCTGCTCGAGAGCGAGCTGTTCGGCTACGAGCGCGGCGCGTTCACCGGCGCGGTCAAGCAGACCCTCGGCAAGATCGAGACCGCCGACGGCGGGACGCTGTTTCTCGATGAGATCGGGGACATGCCGCTCACTTTGCAGGCGAAGCTGCTGCGCTTCCTGCAGGAGCGGGTGATCGAGCGCATCGGCGGACGGGAGGTGATCCAGGTCGATGTGCGCATCATCGCGGCCACGCACCGGGATCTGAAGGCGGCGATGGAGCAGAAGGCCTTCCGCGAGGACCTGTACTACCGCATCAGCGAGGTGGCCGTGCAGATCCCCCCGCTGCGCGAGCGCGGCTCGGACGCGGTGCTGATCGCCAATTACCTGCTGCAGATCGCCTGCAAGCGTCACGGCAAGCCGGCGCTCAAGCTCGGGCCGGATGCGATCGCCGCCATCGAGCAGTATCCCTGGCCGGGAAACGTGCGCGAGCTCGAGAACAAGGTGAACGCCGCGGCCATCATGACCGAGGGCAAGCTCGTCACGGCGGAGGATCTGTCGCTGACGGCGGTCGTGCCGGGGGAGGAAGCGGGGATCGTCCCGCTGCGCGAGGTGCGCCAGAGGGCCGAGACCGAGGCGGTGCAGCGCGCACTCGCCGTCACGGGCGGGAACGTCTCCAGAGCGGCCGAGCTGCTCGGCGTGACACGCCCGACGCTCTACGACCTCATCCAGCGGACCTCGGGGAACGGCGCGAAATAACCCGGCCCATGCGCGACCGCGAGCGCAGCCGCG
>JAJYTX010000082.1 GCA_021792815.1 Pseudomonadota bacterium | reverse complement strand
GCGGTCAGCATGCGCCGCCGCGCCAGATCGGGTTGGGACTCATCGCTCGGCGGGCCGGGTATCGTGGTAGCGCCCTCGGTCATGCAGACGTCCTCCGCTCAGGTAATTCCTCTAATGGTACCGGCCTGGGGCGCCCGCGTCACTACGGTAATTACAGACGACGGGCCAGGCAACCCTGTGCTGCGACGGCAGCAGCGGCACGCTCTCTGGCCTCTACAGAGACCGTTTTTCAGTCCGGCCAGTTCCCCAACTGCCGCGCGAATACCTGCATGAACCGGTTCGCCTGCTCGCCATCCATCACGCGATGGTCGATCGTGAGCGTCGCGTAGCAGCGCGGCCGCGCGACGATGTGCTCCTCACCGTGCTCTTCGATGACCACCGCGCGCTTCTCGAGCTTGCCGACACCGAGAATGGCCGACTGCGGCTGGTGAATGATGACCGGGGTGGCGAGCAGGCTGCCGCTCACTCCGTGATTGGACAGCGTGAAGGTGCCGCCGCGCACATCCTCCGGCGCCAGTTGACCCGCGCGGGCCTTGCGCACCAGCTCCTCGATGCCCTGCGCGCTCTGAAACAGATCGAGTGTCTCGGCATGGCGCAGTACCGGCACCACCAGACCGTCGGCCACCGCGGTGCCGATACCGAAGTCCACACTGTCGAACACCTCGAGCGCGCTGTCGGTCCAGCGGCTGTTGGCCTGCGGCACGGCGCCGATGGCCGCGACGGCGGCGCGCACGAAATATGCCGTGAGAGTCAGTGCCACGCCGCGCCGCTCGAACGCCCCGCGATGGCGCTCGCGGTGCGCAAGCACCGCCCCCAGGTCGACCTCGAACACGGTCGTGACGTGCGGCGCGATGTGCAACAGGCTCTCCACCATCCGCGCCGCGATGCGCCGGCGCAGCGCGCTGTGCGGCACGCTGTGGCTGGCCGGCGCAGCCGCAGAGCCGGGCTCGGCGCGCGCCAGCGGCGCTGTGCCCGTTGCCTCGGCCCTGCTCTGCGGTACGCCTGCGCCTGCAACGGGCCCGGCCAGCGTGCGCATGACGTCATCGACCGTGATGCGCCCGCCCTCGCCCGTCGCCTCCACGGCCGCCGGATCGAGTCCGTGCTCGGCGAGCAGACGACGCACCGCAGGACTGAGGCGCGGGGTCCCCGCCGCCGGCGCCGAAGCGGCGCCGGTCCCGCGAACGACACTCCCGGCCGGGGGATTCGGCCCGGCTGCCGCAGGCACCGCAGACTCCTCGGCCGCGCGCTCGAGCGCCGCACCCGCCGCCGGCTCGCCGGCCGGGGTGCCCTCCACCGCACGGATCCGCCCCAGCAGATCTCCCGGGGAAATCTCCTGCTGCTCGCCCTTGAGGATCTCGGCGAGCACACCAGTGCCCGGCGCGGCCACCTCCACCGTGACTTTGTCGGTCTCGATCTCGATGAGCGGCTCATGCGCCGCCACCGGCTCGCCGAGCTGCTTGAGCCATCGCAACACCTGGGAGCGGGTGCCCTCTTCCTGAGCCGCCGGCGCCCTGACTTCCAGCCACTGTGCTGCCACGGTCAGACGCTCGCCAGCGCGCGGATGGCGCGGGTGATCGACGGCACCCCCGGCACGGCGGCCTCGAGCAGCACCGGGCTGTGCGGGCTCGGGATATCGGGCATCGCCTGGCGCTCGATCGGCGCATCGAGGCTGAAGAAGGCCTCCTTGGCGAGTGTGGCGGCGATCTCGGCGCCGAATCCGGCGGTCAGGTTGTCCTCGTGCACGATCAGGCAGCGGTGGGTCTTGCGCACCGAGGCGAGCACCGCGGCGCGGTCCCAGGGCACCAGTGTCCTCAGGTCGAGAATCTCCACCTGCACGCCGGAGGCCGCCGCGGCGAGCTCGCAGCGCTCCACCATCGCGCCCCAGGTCACCACCGTCAGCTCGCTGCCTGCACGCACCGTCCGCGCCACCCCGAAGGGCAGCACGTACTGGTCCCCCGGATAGGGCCGCCGGGCCCAGGCGCCATCGAGCAGCGCGCGGTGCTCGAAGAACAGGGTCGGATCGTTGCCGCGCAGCGCCGCGCGCAGCAGCCCGGTGGCGTCCTCGGCATTCGAGGGCACCGCCACGCGCCAGCCGATGCCGTGGATCCAGGCCACTTCGTTGGTCTGGCTGTGCCACGGATCGCCGCACTTGAGAAATCCACCCGGAATGCGTACCACCATGGGCGCGGCAAAGCGGTTGTGGGTCCGCCAGCGCAGCGTGCCGCAGTCATTCAGCTGCTCCGCGGCCGGATCGGCGTACTTGCGGAACTGGATCTCGGCGACCGGCAGCAGCCCCGAGAGCGCCATGCCCACGGCCCGCCCGATGATGCCTTCCTCCGACAGACTGGTGTCGAACACCCGCGCCGCGCCGTGCTTTTCCTGCAACCCGAGCGTCGCACCGTGCACGCCGCCCTTCGGACCGACGTCCTCTCCGAATACCATCATGCGGGGATTGAGGGCGAGCTCGACATCGAGCGTCCGCCGGATCGCGGTCAGCATGTTGATGCGGGGCGGCTGCGGCGCGGCCTGGGTGCTCGAGGGCGGGAACGCGTGCCCGAGCGGGGCGAGGCCGCCCTGCTCCTGCAGCTCCGGCCGTCCGTCGGCGCCCACCTCCGAGAACACGTAGCGGCTGAGCTGCGCCGGATCGGGATGCGGCCGCGCGAGCGCCCGCTCGACGGCGCTCTCGACCTCCTGGCGCGCCTCGCGCGCGAGCCGCGCCCACTCGGCCTCGGAAAGCCGGCGCGGCACCAGAAACCGGTACAGGTGCTGCAACGGATCGTTCGCACGCTCGCGCGCGAGCGTCTCGGCCGACTTGTAGGCCTGGGTGTCCTGGCCGGAATGCCCGCAGAGCCGCGGCACCGTCAGACGCAGCAGCGCGGGCGCGCGCTGCTCGCGTACGTACGCAACCGCCTCGCTCACCCGCTCGGCGGCCGTGTGCGGATAGGCGCCATCGCCCTCGAAAATCATCAGCCCGCTGAAGGAGCGCAGGTTGGCCGCGATGTTGCCGCCCGGGGTCTGCAGACGCGAGCTGACCGAGATCCCGAAGCCGTTGTCCTCGATGTAAAACAACATCGGCAGCCTGAGGGTGGTCGCCTGCGTGAGCGCCGACCAGAAGCCGGCGGTCGCCACCGAGGCATCACCGCCGAGCACCACCGCGATGCTGTGCGCGTAGCCGGCATCGCCGAGCGTCTCGTGATGGTAGCGGATCGCCTGGGCCCAGCCGGCCGCGGGCGTGTACTGCGCCCCGACGCCGCCACATGCGGGCAACACCGTGGGCCCGCCGCGTCCGGGCTTGTTGAACACCACGCCGATATCCCGCCCGTCGCTGAACGACCCGGCACGGGCGAGCGGCGCGGCGGCGGCTTCCTCGAGTCCCGTCCCGAGCGCCAGAATCAGCGGCCGCGAGCGGTAGTACACCGTCACCCCATCGTGCGCATCGGTCAACTCCAGGCCGAGCAGGATCTGCGCCAGATCATGGCCGCGGGCCGAGAACTGATACATCACCTGCCGCTCGGGCAGCAGACGCGATTCCTCGATGTGATCGAGCGCGCGGGACAGCTGCAGCAGGTGGGTCACACGACGCCACTCGGGCTGACGGCCCGATGCCGGCAGGCGCTCGGACAGGGAAGCCGGGGAGATGAGCGCGGACATCGGAATGCTCCGGACAGCAGGATACTTAGGAATAGCCTATGCTGTTCGATCGGAAATAGGCTTGCTACGGTTGCCCTATTCCGGGAATATCTGGCAATATTCTTTCTATATGCCTGGATTCGGAGCAACCGCGTGTCCCGTCCGCCCGATCGCCTCGACCGCCGCATCCTCGAAGAGCTGCAGCTCGATGCCCGCATCACCAACCAGGAGCTCGCCAAGCGCGTGGGCCTGTCCCCCGCGCCCTGTTGGCGGCGACTGAAGCGCCTGGAAGCCGAGGGGTTCATCTCCGGCTACGCGACCCTGCTGTCGGCCGCCGCCATCGGCCTGCCCGTCCAGGCCTATGCGCTGGTGTCCCTGGAGAATCATCATCCGCAGACCGTGCAACAGTTCGACCAGCTGGTGCGCGAGCGCCCCGAGGTGCTCGAGTGTCACTCCATGAGCGGACCCAACGACTATCTGTTGCGGATCGTGGCGGCCAGCATGGAGGCGTACGAGCGGTTTCTATCCACCCACGTGCTGGCGCTCTCGGCGGTGCGTTCGGTCAACACGAGCTTCGTGCTGCGCACCAAGAAATTCACGACGCGTTTGCCGGTCGGCTGAGCCGCGCGATGCTCGCCGCGGGCCGGCCGCGCGCCGGCGCGCCTCAGAGCACCTCGAAGATGCCCGCCGCGCCCATGCCGGTGCCGATGCACATCGTGACCATGCCGTAACCCTTTAGAGACCGGCCGCGCATGCCGTGCACCAGGGTCGCGGTCCGGATCGCGCCGGTCGCCCCGAGCGGATGGCCGAGGGCGATGGCGCCCCCGTGGGGATTGACGAGCGACGGATCGAGCTGCAGGTCGCGGATCACCGCGAGCGCCTGGGCGGCGAAGGCCTCGTTGAGCTCGATCCATTTGAGCGCATCGCGCCCGATACCGGCCTGCTCGAGCGCGGCCGGGATGGCCACCTTCGGGCCGATGCCCATGATCTCGGGCGGCACGCCCTTGACGGCGAACGTGACATAACGGGCGAGCGGCGTCAGGTTGCATCGCTTCAGGACGTTTTCCGAGACCAGCACCAGCGCCGCCGCGCCGTCGGAGGTCTGCGAGCTGTTGCCGGCCGTGACCGTGCCCCTGGCGTCGAACACCGGTTTCAACTTTGCGAGCGCCTCGAGCGTGCTGTCGGTCCGGGGACCTTCGTCATCGCGCAGCGTCTTGCCGGACAACCTCACCCGGTGCGCCTGCAGGTCCGGCGTGCGGCAGGTCAGCTCGATGGGCGAGATTTCCGCGCGGAACGCCCCCGAGGCGGTGGCGGCCACCGCGCGCCGGTGCGATTCGAGCGAGAATGCGTCCTGGTCCTCGCGCGAGACCTGCCAGCGCAGGGCCACCTTCTCGGCCGTGATGCCCATGCCGTAGGCGATGGCGTAGTGGTCCCGCGTGGCGAAAATCGCCGGATTCAACGCCACCTTGTTGCCCATCATCGGCACCATGGACATCGACTCCGCGCCGCCGGCGATCACCACCTGCGCCTCGCCGAGGCGGATGCGGTCGGCGGCGATCTGCACGGCGTTGAGGCCGGAGGAGCAAAACCGGTTGACCGTGATGCCCGGCACGCCATCGGGCAACCCGGCGAGCAGCGCCGCGTTGCGCGCCATGTTCAGTCCCTGCTCGGCCTCCGGGAAGGCGCAACCCACGATCACGTCGTTGACGAGCTGCGGTTCGATTGCCGGCACCTGCGCCAGGGCGCTCTTGAGCACGTGCACCAGCAGGTCGTCGGGGCGCACCTGGCGCAGCATGCCGCGCGGCGCCTTGCCGACCGGGGTGCGCGTCGCGGCCACGATGTAGGCATCTTGGATCTGTCGGGTCATAGTCGGGTTCTCCAGGCGCCGGATGGGTCCGGATCCGGCGCCCCCATGCTAGTTGCGCAGCGGTTTACCAGTGGCCAGGGTGTGGGCGATACGCGCCTGGGTCTTGGGGTTTCTCAGCAGCTCGAGGAAGTGCCGCCGCTCGAGCTCGAGGATCCACTGCTCATCGACCTCGGTGCCGGGCTCGACATCGCCGCCCGTCACCACTTCGGCGATGCGCGTGCCGATCTCGAAGTCATACTCGCTGATGAAGTGGCCCTCGAGCATGTTCACCAGCTGCCCCTGGATGGATGCCGCCCCGGTGCGTCCGGCGACCGCGATGCGCCGGCCCGGCAACGGCGGCCGATAGCCGGCATCGGCGAGCGCTAGCGCCTGCTGCGTGGCGACATGCAGCAGCTCGTACGCGTTGAACACCACCACATCGGCCGGGCGCAGAAGGCCGAGCTCCCGCGCCTCGATCGCGCTCCCGGCCACCCGGGCGGTCGCGATCATCATGTAGTAGTCCCTGAGCGAGGCGAGCAGATCGCCTTTGCTCTGCCGGGCGGCCCGCGCGGCGAACTCCTTGCAGCCGCCGCCGGCCGGCAGCAGCCCGACCCCGGCCTCCACCAGGCCGATGTAGGACTCGAGCGCGGCCACCACCCGGTCGCAGTGCAGCATGAACTCACAGCCGCCACCGAACACATAGCCCTCGGTGGCCGCCACGGTGGGCACCTGGCTGTAGCGCAGGCGCTGGGATGTCGTCTGAAACAGCGCGATCACCCGGTCTACGGTCTGCCAGTCGCCCGCCGCGACCGCCGGGCGCAGCGCATCGAGATTGGCGCCGACCGAGAACGGCGCCTCGGTCTGCCAGATCACCAGGCCCCTGAAGCGCTCCTCGGCGATCTCCACGGCCCGGTTCAGCCCCTCGAGCACATCCGGACCGATCGAATGCGCCTTGCTCCTGAAGGACACCACCAGCACCTCGTCATCGCGGGTGAAGGCGCGTACGCCGGGATTCTCATACACGGTCTCGCCAAGCGCCGGGCGATCCTCTCCCAACAGCCTCGCCGGTGCGAGCTGACGCCGATACACCTCGAGCCGGGAGCGGCCGACGAGCGCATCGCCGGCGGCATCGTAGGAGCCTTGCGGGAAGTGCACGCCGGTGCGCTGCGGGTCACACGCCCACGCCGGCAGCGGTGCGCCCGCGAGCGTCCTGCCGGCGCGGATGTCCTCCTCGATCCAGCGCGCCACCTGGCCCCAGCCCGCGGCCTGCCACAGTTCGAACGGGCCGAGTTTCCAGCCGAATCCCCAGCGCATCGCCAGATCCACATCGCGCGCCGAGTGCGCGACCTCGGCGAGCTGGCAGGCGACGTAGTGGAAGGTGTCGCGGAAACAGGCCCACAGGAACTGCGCCTGCGGATGATCGCTCTGGCGCAGGCGGGCGAGTCGCTGCGCGGGATCCTCGATCTTCAGCAGGGCGGTGACCTGCTCATCGGCCTTCGCGTCGGCCGCAACGTACCCGCCACTGGCAGGATCGAGCACCCGCAGATCCTGGCCCTTCTTCTGGTAGATGCCGCTTTTCGTCTTGGCCCCGAGCGCCCCGGCCTCGATGAGCTTCGTCAGCCACGGCGGCAGCGTGAACAGCCCGTGCCACGGATCCTGCGGCAGACCCTCCTGCATGGTCTTGACGACATGCGCGAACGTGTCGAGACCGACCACATCCGCGGTACGGAAGGTGGCGGACTTCGCGCGCCCGAGGCGCGGCCCGGTCAGATCGTCCACCACGTCGAAGCGAATGCCGTGCTTCGCGGCGTTGGCGATCGTCGCCAGCATCGCGAACACCCCGATGCGGTTGGCCACGAAGTTCGGTGTGTCCTTGGCGCGGATCACCCCCTTGCCGAGGGTGCTCACCAGGAAGCGCTCGAGCGCATCGAGCACCGCGGGGCTCGAGTCCGCGCAGGGAATGATCTCGGCAAGATGCATGTAGCGCGGCGGGTTGAAGAAATGCACGCCGCAGAAGCGCGGCCGCAGCGGCGGCGGGCACGCCTCGGCGAGCCGGCCGATGGACAGCCCCGAGGTGTTGGTCACGAAAATGGCATCGGGCCCCAGGTGAGGCGCGACCCTGCGATACAGCTCGGTCTTCCAGTCGAGGCGCTCGGCGATCGCCTCGATCACGAGGTCACAGCCGGCCAGCCGCTCCAGGTGCTCCTCGTAGTTGGCCACCTGGATGAAATCGGCCGTCTCGCGGCCGGCGAGCGGCGAGGGCTGCAGCTTCCTCAGTCCCGCCACCGAGCGGTTCACGATCGCGTTCTTGTCGGTTTCCGCGGCCGCCAGATCGAACAGCACCGTCGGCACCCGGGCGTTGGTGAGGTGTGCGGCGATCTGTGCGCCCATCACCCCGGCGCCCAGCACCGCGGCCCTGCGTACGATGAATTTTTTCTCGGACATGCTTGCCTCTTCGACTACAACCGTCTGCGCCGGCGCCGAGCTGACGCTCGCGCGCCGGGCCGCGCTCGAACTGCCGGCCACCACCCGCCGTCGTGGCGCCGCCTGCCGTCAGGATGCCGACCGCCCCGCGGGCGGCGAACTCAATCCGGCCACGACGAACGGCACCACATGCCTCACCATCAGGTCCGGATCACGCGCCGAGACCGCCGAGGGGCCGAACACCTTCAGGATGTCATTACCGGCGAAGGCATGGAACATGACACTGAACCCGAGGTGCATCCGCCACTGGATCTCCTGCTGCGACAATTCCGGCAGCGCCCGTCCCAGCGCACGCGTGTAGCGCGTGACGAGATCCCCGTACTGGCGTGACATCGTCTCGCGCAACTGCCGGTGGTTTTCCACCAATACGCGCGAGAACAACCGCACGAACATCGCTCCGCCGCGCGCGGGGTCTTTCGACAGCGCCAGCGCCGGGCGGACATACGTCATCACCACCGCCTCGGCCGTGAGCCGATCCTTGCCGGCCGCGACCCGCGCCTCCAGCGCATCGAGCTCCCGCAGGCACTGCATGGCCCAGGGACCGAAACGGCGCACGAACACCGCCTCGAACAGCGCGTCCTTGGAGCGGAAATGGTAATTCACCGCCGCCAGGTTGACCGCCGCCTGGCGGGTGATCAGCCGCAGCGAGGTCGCCTTCATCCCGTGCTCGACGAACAGCCCTTCGGCCGCATCGAGAATACGGGTGGCCGTGTCGGAGTACTTCGGCTCCACGTGAACGGTTCCCCCGCCGGGGCACACTGGTGCTGCCTGACCCATGATTCGAACACTCGTTTTAAACATACGTTCATTTTATTCAGACGTCAAGGGACCGCCCCGGATCCGACGGCCCCCTGGATCGGCTCAGATCAGGTCCAGCGTCCCCGCTCGACCGCCTGCCTCAATCGCGGCGCGGGCAGCCAGCGAGACCCGTGGCTCGGTGCGAGCTTCTCCATGGTCGTGACGACTTTTTCCAGTCCGTCGTGTTCCGCCCAGAACATCGGTCCGCCCTTGTAGGCCGGAAAACCGTAGCCGTTGATGTAGACGATGTCGATGTCGCCGGCGCGTGCCGCGATCCCTTCCTCCAGGATCTTCGCCCCCTCGTTCACCAGGGGGTGCAGCAGTCTGCCGAGGATCTCCGTGTCGGGGATTTCCCGCCGCTCGATCCCGAGCTCGCGCGAGACCCCTTCGATGA
>JAJYTX010000081.1 GCA_021792815.1 Pseudomonadota bacterium | reverse complement strand
GCCTTCATGCCGGAGGTGCCGCTCGCCTCCAGCGGGTAGATCGGATTGTTGAGCCAGACGTCCACGCCCGAGACCAGCGAGCGGGCGAGCTGCAGGTCGTAGTCCTCGAGAAAGACGATCCGGCCGATGAACTCCGGCGAGGTCATCAGCTGGCGGATTTCGCGCAGCACCTGTTTGCCGGGCTCGTCCGCCGGGTGCGCCTTGCCGGCGAACAGCAGCACCACGGGCCGCTCGGCATTCTTCAGCAGCTGCGCCAGGCGCGCCCGATCGCGCAGCAGCAGCGTGGCGCGCTTGTAGGTGGCGAAGCGGCGTGCGAAGCCGATCGTGAGCACGTCGGGCCTCGCCGGGTCGAGAGAACGGGTGACGTGGCGCAGCTGCGCCACGCTCGAGCCCTTGCGCGCGAATTCCCGCCGCAGCCGGTTGCGCACCGCCTCGAGCATCCGCGCCTTGACCGCCTGACCGGTCGCCCAGAAACGCTCGTCGGGCGTGTGCTGCAGCCTTTCCCAGAACGCGGTGTCGCTCTGGTGCTCGCGCCACTCGGGCCCGAGCTCGCGGTCGAAGAATTCCGCCCAGAGCTTGTGCAGGAAGGTGGGCAGGTGCACGCCGTTGGTCACGAAACCCACCGGGTTGTCCTCGGGGCGGATCTCGGGCCAGCGATGCGCACACAGCTGCTGCGAGACGCCGCCGTGGATGCGGCTTACGCCGTTGACGTGCCGCGAGCCGTTCAACGCCAGGTGCGTCATGTTGAAATACCCTGGCGCCGTGGAGGTGTGCCCGAGATCGAGGAAACGCTCGACCGGCACGCCGAGCTCTTGGATGAAATCGTGGAAGTGATCGAGGATCAGTCCGTGGCCGAAGGTGTCGTGGCCGGCGGCGACCGGGGTGTGGGTGGTGAATACGCAGGCTGCGGCGGTGGCCTCGAGCGCCGCATCGAACGGCAGCCCCCGCGCGACGTGCTCGCGCAGCAGCTCCAGGATGAGGAAGGCGGCGTGTCCCTCGTTCAGATGCCACACCGAAGGGGACAATCCGAGCAGGCGCAGCGCCCGCACGCCGCCGATGCCGAGGATCATCTCCTGGCGGATGCGGGTCGCCTCGTCGCCGCCGTAGAGGCGGCGGGTGATATCGCGGTCCGAGGGGGCGTTCTCCGGCGTGTTGGTGTCGAGCAGGTAAACGGCGATCCGGCCAGTCTGCGCCTTCCAGATTCGCGCCACCACGTCCCGCCCGGCGATGCGCACGCTGACCTGGACCCACTCGCCGGCGGAGCCGAGCACCGGCTCGACCGGCAGATCGCGCGGATCGTGCGCCCGGTATTCGGCCTGCTGCACCCCATCATCGTCCACGGTCTGGGTGAAATAGCCCTGCTCGTAGAGCAGGCCCACCGCCACGAACGGCGCGCCGGCGTCGCTCGCCGCCTTGCAGTAATCCCCCGCCAGCACCCCGAGTCCCCCGGAGTAGATCGGGAAGCTCTCGTGGAAGCCGTATTCGGCACAGAAATAAGCGGTCAGGGGCTCTTCGTTGTGCGGTGGCGCGGCCAGGTACGTGTCGAGCGTCGCCAGGGCCTCGTGGTAGCGGGCCAGGTAGCACGGGTCTGCGGCGGCCCGATCGAGCGCGGCCTGCGGCAGGCTGCGCAGCATCAGGCGGGGATTGCCGCCGCATTGATTCCACAGCTCCGGGTCGAGGTCCTCGAACAGGGCACGGATGGGCCGGTGCCAGCTGAAAAAAAGGTTGCTCGCGAGCTGCGGCAGGCGCGACAGCGCCTCGGGAGCGACCGGAATGATCTCAAGCAGTGCGTTGCGCATGGCAGGGGCAATGGAAACGGAATCCGTCCCGAGAGTCTAGCCGCTCGGCGCGGCCCGCGTACTGATCCGTCCGGGGCTTGCGCGGCGCGGCCCCGGCGTGGGCGCGGCTCGCCCCTCAGGCCGGGCCGCGGGTACACTGCACGGGTGCCTTGAACCGGTCCAGAAAAAAACGAGGTCCGACATGCCGGGAATTCTCCACAAGAGCCACTGTTTTCCGCTGCTGCGCGCCGCGACCCTGCTGCTTCTCTCGCTCGCCTGCGGCGTGGCGCTCGCCCAATCGATGTCCATCGAGAGCCTGACGCACTTTCCGCGCGCCACGCTCACCATCGACGCCGCCGGCCACCCGGAGCGGTTTCATGCCTGGGTCGCCAACACCGCGGCGCGCCAGGAGCAGGGTCTGATGTTCGTGCGCGACCTGCCCGCCGACGAGGGCATGATCTTCCCGATGAAACCGCCCCAGGTGGCGCAGTTCTGGATGAAGAACACGTATATCCCCCTCGACATGCTGTTCGTCGGCACCGACGGCCGGATTGCGAAGATCATCGCCGATGCGCGGCCGTTCTCGCTCGCGGTGCTCTCCTCGGGCGTGCCGGTCGAGGCGGTGATCGAGATCCGCGGCGGCGAGGCGCGCAAGCTCGGGATCACGGTCGGCTCGCAGGTCCGCTGGAGCGCAACCCCGCCGAAATAATCGGCTCGTCGACCCCGGGACTCGCTTCGTCGCGTCCGGGCCCTCCCGGGCGCGCGTTGGCACTCCGTTGTGCGTGAAAAGCTCTGGACAGAGTCCGGTATCTGCGTCGGTGAAAAGCAACAATATGTCCGGATACAACGTCGTGACATCTGTTATGTTGCAAATGAGAGACACTTTGTCCAGGCCGGGACAATTTCTCTGAAAAATGACTAAAATCAATTAGTTGATGCGCTGCCGGCGCGCTGCCGAGAGCGCCGCGTGTCGTTCAAATCTTTACAGCGTGAGAAATGCGCGTGTATTCTCCGCCACATCGTGACAGGGCGGATTTTCCGCCCCGGCGAACACTGCATTGATCAGGGAACACTGCCCGGCGAGCCCGGGCCAACAACAACTCATTCAGACGGCGCCCTGCGGGCGCGCCGCGGAGTAAATTCATGACCGTAAATCGCCCTGTGAGAGAGGCCGTGAGACGCGCGCTCGCGGTGAGCGCCATTGCCCTGCTGGGCGCGGGCAGTCTCCTCGCCAACGCGAAGCCGGCACCGACCCCGGCGCCCAAGCCGCAGCCGCAGACGACTCCCGCTCCGGTCAACCCTCCCGTGGACAACGGCAAGCGGCAGGCGCTCGAGACCATCGTGGTCACCGGTTCCTACATTCCGGGGTCCCTCGCCGCCACCCCGAATCCCATCCAGGTCATCTCGCTTGCCCAGATGAAGCAGTCGGGATTCACCACCGCGCAGCAGGTGCTGCAGCAGTTGACGGCAAACGGCCAGGGGCAGCTCTCGCAGAGCTTCTCGGGCGCTTTCGCCTCGGGCGCGGCCGGCGTCGCGCTGCGCGGCCTCGACGTCGCCTACACCCTGGTGCTGATCGACGGGCACCGCACGGCCCCGTATCCGATCGGCGATGACGGCGAGCGGACCTTCGTCGACGTGGCGAACCTGCCCTTCGACGCCATCCAGAGCATCCAGGTGCTGAAGGATGGGGCATCGGCGATCTACGGTTCCGACGCGATCGCGGGCGTCGTGAACATCATCACGCGCAAGACGTTCCAGGGCGCACAGGTGACCGCGGACGGTGGCCTCACCAGTCACGAGGATGGCAGCAACTACAGAGTCGGTGGGCTGTTCGGCATCGGAGATCTCGCCACCAGCGGACACAATGCCTACATCGACCTCGAGTTCCGCAAGCAGAACCCCATCCTGTTCGCCGACCGCGGCTCGGAGTTCACCAACTACGACTACCGGCCCGTCGGCGGCATCGACAACAACTACGGCGTGCCGAATTCACAGAACGGCGGCTTCCCGCCCATCACCACCGGTTACGTCGTCGATCCGAGCACGAGCCAGATCGTCGGGTTCATGCCCGGGTGCACCCCGGCGCAGTTCAGCGCGCGCCAGTGCATCGTCCCGAATACCTGGAGCCAGATCCAGCCGCCCACCAAGACCCTCGATGCGCTGGGCCGGGTGACGCAGGATCTGGGCGCGAACTGGCAGGCCTCGCTCGAGGCGAGCTACTTCGAGAGCACCGCCGAGCAGGTGAACTACCCGGAATCCACCCAGCCGAACGGGTGGCAGGGTCTCGCCATCGGCCCGGGCACGCCGCCGACGCTCATGCCGCCGGGCGCGCCGACCACCATCCCGAGCACCAACCCGTCGTACCCGAGCGGTGTCAGCCTGCCGTCGGCGCTGCTGTACTATTCGTTCGGGCCGGGGATCACCGAGACCGATTCGAAGGACTACCGGGCCGTGCTGTCGCTCCATGGCCAGATCGGCAAGTGGGAACTCAGGACGGCGGCCGGTTACACCGAGGATGACCTCAGGGTCATCGACCTCAATTACCCGCTGCTCAACCGTCTGCAGTCGGCCCTCGACAGCACCACCAATCCCTACCTGGTCGGCCAGGTCAACAGTGCGTCGGTCCTCAACTACATCATGCCGGCGGCGGGCAGCAACGACGTGTCGCAATTGAGTTTCGTGCATCTCGGGGCGGAGCGGCCGGTGCTGCGCCTGGATGGCGGGGATCTCGCCGTGGCCTTCGGCGCCGATTACTACACGCGCAAGCAGCACGCGCTCGCGCCGCCGTACGCCGCCGAGGGCCTGTATCCGCAGGGCTGGATCAGCAACAACTTCACGGTCGGCGTGCAGCACGTGGCGTCCGGCTACCTGGAGGTCAACGCGCCGCTGTTCAAGCAGCTGGACGTCGACGTCGCGGGGCGCTATGACCACTACAATATTTCCGGCGGCAAGTTCAGTCCGAAGATCAGCCTGAAGTACACGCCGTTCCGGGTGCTCGCGTTCCGCGGCACCTTTGGCAAGGGTTTCCGTGCGCCGGATCCCGCGGAAAACGGCACCGCGGGTCAGACCTACTATGCGCCGACCATCCCCGATCCGATTCTCTGTCCGAACACGGCCACTCCCACTGCGGCCGGAAACTTCGCCGGTCAGTGTAATGTCGCGGTTCCGTTCGTTCAGAACACGAACCCGTACCTGAAGCCGGAAACCTCCACGTCCTTCACGGTTGGCGTGGTGTATTCTCCGGTGCCCGCCTTCACCGGCAGCTTCGATTTCTACCAGATCACCATCAACAACCAGATCATCAGCGGTGGAGCGACCACCACGGTCCGCAGCACGAACCTGGCTCCGATTCCGCAGTATCAGGCCAATGGCACCACCGCCCTGGTGGCGCCGCCCATCGGGCCGATTGCCTACCAGTCCATCGGGTACATCAATGCGAATTCGACCCAGACCAACGGTTTCGACCTCGGCCTGGACTATCGGCACCGGTTCCGGTACTTCGACTTCCGGTCGCACGTCATGTGGTCCTACATCAACAAGTGGGATCTGTCCGTCGGTGGAGTCACGTACGAGCTCGCCGGTACGCATGGCCCGTCCGGCGTGTCGGGTGATACCGGGAATCCGCGCTCGCGGGTGCGCTGGTCGAACTCGGTGCGGGTGGGACGGCTGACCGTCACGGGCACGCTCAACTACACCAGTTCCTTCAGTGTGCTGGATCCGAGCGGCATCCAGACCGTGGGGGCCGACATGAGCACCTGCCTGTCGTCCCTGACCAACCAGGGCGGGGCCGCGTCGCAGGATTTCCCGACGGCCTTGGCCGGCAACCGGATTCCCAACTCGAGCATGTGCCGGGTGCCGCACTTCACGACCCTGGACCTGTATTTCAACTACGTGGCGAGCGCGCACCTCAGCCTGCACGGCTCGGTGCTGAATGTGTTCAACGCGGGACCGCCGAACGACTGGGCAACCTACGGCGGTGCGCTCGGCCTGGTGCCGTGGAATCCGTCGCTCGACCTGCAGGGCGCCATCGGCACGCAGTTCATGCTGGGGGTGACGTACCGGTTCTGAGGGCCTTTGGCGCGCGGCCGCGTCGGCGCGCGCCAACCCGGTCGGGATTGTCGGCCGTCGCGCGCGGCGCCCCCGGATTTCCAGGCGGAGATCCCGGGGGCGCCGGGATCTGTCCGGGGGATTCCCGGGGGTGACGCCGCCCGGGCCCATCGGGCCTATACTGGAACCCGAACCGGCGTGAAGCCGAGGGTTCCGCATGACAGCCCGTGCCGCGACGCTCTGGGTCCTGGCGCTGCTCGGCGCGGTGGCGCAGGCCAACCTGCTGATCGCGCCGCATCCGCCGGGCCTGCTGTCGTCCGCTCCGACCCGGATCGATCGGATCGGCCAGATCGTCGTGCCGGTGCGGATCGACGGCAAGGGACCGTTCCGGTTCCTGCTCGACACGGGCGCGAATGGCTCGATGGTCTCGCCGCGGCTGGTCAAGGCGCTCAGACTCGCGCCGGGCCGGGGCATGATCGAGCGGGTCATGGGGGTCACCGGCTCGGAGTCCCTTCCCTGGGTGCTCATCCGGCGATTGCGCGTCGGGCGGATCGTCAAAACCGACGTGCGGATGCCCATCAGTCCCAGTCCCGTCATGACCCGCCTCGATGGCATTCTCGGTCTGGCGGGTTTCGGACCGGTGCGCGTGGCGGTCGATTTCCGGCGCCACCGCGTGGCGATCGACCGCTCGAGCCGCGGGATGCTCTGGGGCTTTCTGCGTATCCGGGCGCGTCGCACGCGCGGCGGACTGCTGAGGGTGCCGGCTCGTGTCGGCGGCGTCGCCGTCGAGGCGGTCATCGACACGGGATCACCCGATACCCTGGGTAACCTTGCGCTGCGCAAGGCACTGCTGACCCGGCACACGCTGGGCGCGGCCCGGCCGATCTACGGCGTCACGCGCCAGGTCTCGAGCGGCGCTGCGGCCCTGGCCCCGACCCTGATTCTCGGACCGGCGGCGATCGAGCACCTGCGGATCGTGTATGCGGACATCCCGATCTTCCGGGAATGGCACCTCGAATCCCGCCCCGCCGTGATCATCGGCATGGACGTGTTGGGCTCGGTGGACGCGCTGGTGCTCGACTATCCGCGGGCGAGCGTGTACATCCTGCCCGCGCCGCCGCCGATCTCGATGGCCGACGCCGATCCCGCCTGGCCCGGCGGCTGAGGGCGCTGGCGGGCGCCGCAGCGGCGTACGCCCCGCCATCGAACGGCACCGCGGAGGGCACGCGCCGGACGCCGGGGTTTTGCCCGTTACCCCGCCAGTCGCCGGTAGATCTCCTGGTAATGCGCGGCCTGCCGCGTCCAGGAAAAATCCACCGCCATGCCGTTGCGCATGATCCGCCGCCAGTGCGCGGGCTCGGCGTACCGGTCGAGCGCGGTATTGAGCGCCCACTCGAGCGCCGGCGGGTCGAAGTCGTTGAACACGATGCCGGTGCCGCGGCCCGTGGCGGGATCGTAGTGCACCACGGAGTCGGCGAGTCCGCCGGTGTGACGGACGACGGGCACCGTACCGTAACGCAGGCTGTACATCTGGTTCAGCCCGCAGGGCTCGTACTTCGAGGGCATCAGGAACAGATCGGCCGCCGCCTCGATCCAGTGGGCCAACTCGTCGTCGTGGGCCTGTTGGTACACGACCCGGCCGGCGAAGCGGCCGGCGAGCTCGGCGAAGAATCGTTCGTACGGCGGGTCCCCGGTGCCGAGCACGACCAGGGCGAGCTCGCGCCGCTCGAGCACTCGCGGCAGCACCTCGATCATCAGGTCGATTCCCTTCTGGGCGGCCAGCCGGCTGATGATGCCGGCGAGCGGAGCCGTCACCGGCACCTGTAATCCCATGCGCTCGAGGAAACCGCGTTTGAGGTCGGATTTCACTTCGAGGTGTTCCGGGTCGAAGTGCCGCGGCAGGTACGGATCGCAACGCGGATCCCAGACGGCATAGTCGACCCCATTGAGAATGCCGGTCAGCGCGTCCCGGCGCATGCGCAGCGAGTCCTGCAGGCCCATGCCGTACTGAGCGGTGCAGATTTCCTCTGCATGCGTGGGGCTGACCGTGGTGAGGGCGTCCGCATACAGGATGCCCTGCCGCAGCGGATTGATGTGGCCCGCGCGCAGATCGTCCTGGTGCAGCAGATGGGTCTCGCCGCCGAGCGCCAGGTCATCGATGGCGTCCGCGCTGAATATTCCCTGGTAGCCGATGTTGTGGAGGGTCAGCATCGTCCTCGTGCGCTCGAAGAAGGGCTCGCTCCGGAAGCGTGTTTTCAGGAACAGCGGTGCAAACGCCGTGTGCCAATCGTTGCAGTGCACGATGTCCGGCGACCACCCCAGCCGCTGGCAGGCGAGGAGCGAGGCGAGCGTGAAGGCGAGGAACCGCAGGTGCTCATCCGGATCGGTCGTGTAGAGGGAGGGGCGATCGAAGAGCACCGGACAGTCGATGAGGTAGACGGGCGCCCCGGACTGCGGCAGACGGGTCTGCGCGAGGGAGAAGGTGTAGTGGTGGGGCCCCACCTGCAGGGGGATCTGCTGCAGGCCCTCGACCGGGTGGGGCGCAACGCGCCAGCGGTCGATCGCGCCGTACAACGGCGTGAACAGACGCGCATCGTGACCCGCCGCGTGCAGGCACTGGGTGAGGGCGCCCGCCACGTCGGCCAGTCCTCCGGTCTTGGACAGCGGGGCGGCTTCGGAAGCCAGCAGCGCAACGCTCGGCGTCATGCCGGGAGCCGCCGGTTTATGATGCGAAGGATGCGCCGTTTTCTGATTGGGCTGGTGGTCACGCTGCTGCTCGTGGTCTCGATCGGGATCGGGATCGTGGTGGCCCGCTGGCCGTGGTGCCGGGGGTGGTAGTCGCGTCACTGTACCGAAAGCGCCCCCACCCTGGCACAGGGCGGGCTTTTCTCCCCTGCCGGACCGGGCACAGGTCCGGTGTCAATGCCCTGATGATTACGTAACTATTTGATGCATAAGGGTCTGATGCGTCATGCCAGGGGCCGGGCCCGGTGCGCTGGTAGACTAGCGGCATTCTTTGGAGATGTCTCCGGGCGCTTTGCGGGACCCGCCATCGGGTCCGGCCCGGAATCGATGAATCCCACCATGTCCGCCTCGCCGTACAAACAACTCGAACAGGAGTTCAAGAGACTTCACGCCTTTCGCGGAGCGCTGTCGCTGCTGCGCTGGGATGCCGCGGTGATGATGCCGCGCGGCAGCGCCGATGTGCGCGGCGAGCAGGTCGCGACGCTCGAGACCGAATACCACGCCCTGCTGACCGCCCCACGGATCAGCCGCCTGCTCGACCGGGCGCAGGCCAATACCCAGGGCTTGCAGGACTGGCAGGTGGCCAACCTGCGCGAAATGCG
>JAJYTX010000080.1 GCA_021792815.1 Pseudomonadota bacterium | reverse complement strand
TGAAAAAGCCAAATTACATGGCTACAATATACGGCCAGAAAACCCCGCCTCCTTTGCTCAAAAGACGGAAATCTCAGCCCTTCGGACGCCTCAAGCCCCCGACAACGAAAGACAACTTAGGGCTAAACGGCCGGATCGTCGTTATCGTTTGGACACCGCGCGGTAAGGCGCGGCGGATCATCTCCATGAGGAAAGCCAATGACCGTGAAATCAAAAAGCTCGCGCCGAGCCTGGCGTGATCCCGACGACGCCCCGGAGATCACCGACAAGTCGATCGCCGAAGCGAACCTTTACCATGGCAAAAAGCTCGTGCGCCGTGGCCGGCCGGCCGGATCCGGCCAGAAGACGCAGACGACGTTGCGGATCTCGAAGGATGTGCTGGAGTTTTTCCGTGCCACCGGCCCAGGCTGGCAGACCCGTATGGACAACGCACTGAAGCGGTACGTCGCCTCGCAGAGGCGCTGAGGCGAGCACGCTGTAACGGCGGCCGGTCGGCCCGGCACGCCGATCCTGGTTGGGGAACTCAATTCGGTCTCCTACCACCCGGGCAAGCAGACGGTCTCGCTCGTCAACGGCCTGTTCGCCGGCCAGGTGCTCGCCGAGGGCCTGCTCGACGGGCTGGCCCCGGAGGCCTGGTGGTTCGGTGTCGGAGGCACGCAGAACTGCGGCTACAACGATGCGCCGTCGCTCTATGGGTTGCAGCACTGGGGCAGCTACGACCTGGTGTTTGCCGACACCGCGCACGCCTACAACAGCTGCACCGGCTCCGGGCGCGAACCGATCGTGCCGGACGGCGCGCTGTCCCCGAGCGGGGTCGCCTTCCAGCTGGTCACGGCTTTCGCCCGGCCCGGAGCGCAGCTGCTGGCCGCCACGGCCGATTCACCCGACATCCGCGTCTATGCCGCGACGGACGGCGCGGGCTACGCGCTGCTGCTGTTCAACCTGCACGAGGCGCGCCCCGCGCGCATCGAGCTCGCCCTGCATCACGCCGGCGCCGTGCGCTACACGGCGTCGGCGCGCACCTATGGCCGGGCGCAATATGATTCGTCCCGCAACGGCGCGTGGCCGGGTGCCGCACAGCGCCGACTCGGCGTCGTCGGCAACACGTTTGCGCTCACCTTGCCGCCGTGGAGCATCACTCTGATCCGCCTCGCCGCCGAGGACCGCGGCCGCCCGGCGGCGCGGCGCGAAACCCCAACCCGACCCCGCGGCTCCTGAGCACCACGCCCGGCTCGCCGGGCGCACTCCGGGCACCCCATGCTTCGCCGCCGCGAGGCGGGTTGCGGCTTTCCCCGATCCGGCGGCGGATTCGCGAACGACACCCTCCGTCCCCCGCGAACGACGGCGCCGGGGGCCGCGCATGACTTCTGACCCACCGCCACCGCGCCGCGGTCCGGCGCCTGCCGACATCCCACATGAGCCAGACAGGCTCGTGCACAGCCGCCGACATGGCGATGGGGCACACGCGATGCGCTCGACCTCTCACAGCACCCGAGCATAGCCCGGTACCGGCGCTTCCCACATTGGAAGCAGACTGAAGAGCGCGCTGCCAGACCATGGCCGGACCGTGAAAAACACGGGAAATCGCAGGGAGTCTCGAAGTCCGCGACGTAAATTCCAGGCGCGACCGCAAGGCTCTTGAATATGTCGGTTTTCTTTACATGCATCACATGCCCGTTTTTATCCAGCTGATTTTATTTGAAAATATTTCTAGCACGAATTTTGCATCACTGTCGTGCCGACGTTCCGGACGAGCTGGACGGCATCCAATGACAAGCACTAATTAATCGGGAGTTTCCATGACAACACGATGCACGAAAGCGGCCCGCCTCATGGCCATGGCCGCCCTGGCTCTTCCACTGACCTCCTTCGCAAACCCCTTTACGTACCAATTCGTCACACCGCAGTGGGATTTGAACCAGAGCGCGGCGCTGTTCGGCACGGGACTCGACCTGACAGTGACGGTGGATAATGGCGGCGCGTCCGCGAACAACCAGACATTCAATTTTACGGACATCACCTCCCTATCCGCTCACGCCATCGGCGGCTCATTCAGCTTCGCAGAGTCCGCGCCCTGGACGTACAGCGCGAACCCCCTTACGACCGTCTACAATGGCAATGCGCCGGTCAACGCGTTCATGACCACGGACTCCTCTGGAGTCGCGACGATCAATCTGGTCTCTGCCCCGGGATTCATGACCGCGGGGGAATTCAATTATCTGAATCCATCGGCCACAGCGAGCTCGGCAGCCAGCGGCCTGTATCAGTTCATCATTACCCAGGAAGTCACCAACAGCGACACCGCCACCATAGCGGCAACCTACAACACTGGAAACTACAATTATGTCACCGCGGGATTTCAACAATATAACCCGAGCACCGGATTCGTATACACTCCGGAGCTGCTGTCCCTCACATCAGTGAGTCAGTCCCCGCCCACCTCGTCCGTTGCGGAACCCGGCACACTGGCTCTGTTCTGCGCCGGACTCGCCGCCCTGGGCCTCGGCCTGCGCAAGAAGATGGCTCGCGGCTGAAACGGCCACGGCGGATTGTCTGATGGTCGTTTTTGAATTGCGAACCGTCATCCCGGACAGCACCGCAAAACTGTCCTGACGAACGCCTGCGGGATGATTTTCTCGACCGATCTCAACCCTCGAAGCATGCTTCGAGGGTTTTTTTTCGGCTCTTCGGTCCAGTCCGGGGAACGCAGCCGGCTCTCGCTGTCCCGCCCGGACGATGCTGACAGGCTGATCGCGTCGCATGCGCGCCACCTCCGCGCAACGCCGGTGACGACGAACCAACGCGAATTCCGTCGGGCGCCGGGACTTTCCGTGGAGGACGGGCTGAAGCCCTGAGTGCCTCAGCCGCGTACGAAGGCAGGGAAGATCTCGGACTCGGGTCGGGCAGCAGCCCGTTTTTGGCCCTGCAGAGAGACCGAAGGCGCCTGCCACAGCGGTCCGAGCGGCCGGAGTCGCCCCCGAGCGGCAAGCCGCTGCCCGCACGGCGGCGCGTCGAGCGGCGTTTCGGGGTCGCGGCCCTCACCGCGGCACGCGGACAGCCGGCCGCCGGACCGTTCATCTGCCATTGCGCTTCATGAGGGGCCGACGGTTCAGGACCCGACGGGCGCACGCCTGAGGCGCAGCGGGACCAAAGGTATCCCCCCTGTTTCGGTCAGCTGCGCTTTTTGAAGCGACAGCTGTCATTGCCGGTCTCGATGATCTCGCAGCGGTGTGTCAGTCGATCGAACAGGCCCGTCATCCCGGCGTCGCCGAACACCTTATCCGATATGTGAGCGACCTCACGACGCCGCTCGCCGGCTCGCCTTAACCTTCGACAGTCCGCAGGTCGAGCTGCCATGAATCAGACGCCACCATCGCTCTCCCCGAGGCTCGCTCGCACCCATCCAGACGCCCCGCGCAGCGCGCATGAGCTGCGCCCGGCGTGCACCACGGGCTTCGATGACCGGCCGGTGAGCTCGCCGGTTTCGCGCGTGATGCTGCTCGGTCTTGACTGGCCGCAGACCGGGTATCTGGTCGCCGCACTGCATGATGCGGGCCTGCAGACGACACTGCTGAGCACCGGCCGCCCGGACCGCCTCGGTCTCGGCCACTACTGCGAGCAGATTCAAAGCCCGAGCGCGACCTCACCGGCCTATGTGCCCTTCCTGCGCGAGCAGGTGGCGCGGGCCTGCCCCGATCTGCTGATCCCGCTGTGTGAGCCGCTGATGGAGCTGCTCTGGTCACTCGATCCGCCCCCGGCACCCGTCTATCCGCCCCTCGAGCCGTGGCAGCGCGGGATCGTGACCGACCGCAGGCGGCTGTATGAGTGCGCGTCCGCCGCTGCCGTCCCGATCGCCCCGTGGACCCCGATCGAGGGCCCCGAGGGACTCGCGCACGCTGCCGCTCGCCTCGGATTTCCGCTGGTGTTGCGCGGCACGGCCGGCTGCGCCGGCATGCAGGTGCGCATCGTCAACTGCCTCGAGGAGGCACGCGCGGCCGCCGAAGCGCTGCGAGCGATCTCTCCCGCGAGCCCCTTCGCGCAGGCCTTCATCGCCGGCAGGCGTCAGCTCTGTGGCGGTGTGTTTCAGCACGGCCAGGTGATCCGCTCGTTCACCCAGATGACGCTCGAATGCCATCCGCCGGGCACGGGTCCCTCGATCCGTGTGCGCTCCGTGCGCGATGAGACCATGGAGGCATACACGGCAGCCCTCATGCGCGAACTGCAATGGTCGGGCATGGCATGCGCCGAGTACATACGAAACGACAGCGGACACCTGACTTTGCTGGAGGTCAACGTGCGTCCGTGGGCCGCTCTCGGGGCGGCGGAGCGTTGCGGCTCGCAGATGTGCCGCGCGTTCGCCCGGCTGTTGGCCGGCGAGCCGATGGCCGCCGGAGTGGGCCACCGTGTGGGAGTCGAGTCGCTCGTGCTGCAGGGATTCCTGCTCGCGCGGCGCAGCGGCTCGCTCTGGCAGACCCTGCGCAGCCTTCCCTGGCGCGATATCTACGGCTGCCTGCGCGCCATACCCTGGGCCCAGCCCTGGCTCGCGCTGCACATGGCGCGCCGAGCGTACCGCGCGTTGGGATGACGCCCTGCCGGACAATTCGCATGGATGATGCGCGAAGCGCTCTGAGATACTGGGAAAGCGCCGAGCGTGGCAAAAAATGGCTTTCCCACAAGGCTCTCCACCACCCAAGAGGCTATAGAAACGCTTGTTCCCTGCCGCTTGCGGTCATGGCAACACCCGTCACCTGGCCGCCTGAATAGTCACGAGCCCCTGATCAGGCACCCACTGCGAAATCACTTTAGCGCCCTCCCCGACCGTCGGCGGATCGGGTGAAGCACGCTCGCATCGGGTCTACACGCGATGCCTACGCGCCGATACGGTCGCGCTCTCGGCGAGGAAGCGCGTGAACGGGACGATGTCCTGGCGCACGCTCGCCTCTTCGAGCGCCGCCATGTATGCGTCGCGCGTATCCACCGTTACAACGGTCCATGGCCAGCCGCCGGACGCCAGCATCACGTTCATCAGGAAGCGGCCCATGCGGCCGTTGCCATCCCTGTACGGATGCACGTAGACGAAGAAGAAGTGGCCGAGTACGACGCGCACCGCCGGCTCGGGCTCCGCAGCCAGTAGCGCAAAGAGCTCGGGCATCAGATCGCGCACCGCCTCGACCGGTGGAGGCACGTGCATCGAGCGCCGGATGAACACCTGTCCTGCGCGGTATCCGGCGAGATCGGCGGCGCTCAGGAGGCCGGCCGCCACCGAAGGCCCGAACAACTCCCGATACCAGTCCCCGTGCACTGCTTCGGTGACCACGCCAGCGTTCTCGCCGGCGAGTACGCGCGCCACGGACGCTTTCACGCGCTGGAACGCCTGCCAGTAGCCGCGCGCCGCGAGCGCATGACGATTGAGTCGGTCTTGCTGGTTGTGCTCCGGGTTCCATAGGCCCGAACGCACGCGCTCGATGAGAGCGTCACTGACTGTGTAACCCTCGATGGACAGTGAGTGGTACGCGTCGGCGCGGTACACCTCGTCCACCTGCTGAAGGTAGATCGCCGCGACCGGTGAGGCCGGTGCGGGCAGGAAATGCTCGAGCACCATCGGACGCATGCGCGCCCATTGCAGACGCAACCGACCCACATAGGGCGAGCGCTCGCGGCTCGGGAACACGACAGGGGCGGCATCTTCGAAGGGGTCGTTCTCCTGGACTACGTAGCCTGCCGTGCGCATTCCGGCGAGGACCTCATCCGCGATGCGTTCGCGTCCGACGTTGCGCAGCGCGCCGGCGAGCCTGCCCGCAACTTTACTCTTGCCGCCTGCGAGGAGCGGTCGTAGCAGGTCGGAGGCATCGGGAATCGTGACAAGCGCGGCGCGCACGTCCGCCGCGCGGTCGCGATAAAGCCCGGGCGAGGCATGCACGAGCGATGCGCCAAGCGTCATCGTGCGAACACCGTCGATTACCGCGCGTTCTTCCGGCGGCGGCAACTCGAGGCGCACGTCGAACACGGAGGTGCCGTGCAGCAGCGGCGTGGGCTTATTGTTGCCGCGAGGCGAGCGCACGAGCAGCTGCTGGGGCACGGTCCGATCGCCGACGTGCAGCAGCAGCGACTGGTTCGCACCGACGCACCAGTCGGTTCCGAGGCGCGAGTCGAGATAGCTCGCGACGAACGGCCAGAAGACGGCGTACCACGCCGTGTCGCCCGCCTGGTCGCCCGGGCTCGCCGGCACGTACCAGCCGCGCATGACTGGCTGCAAGAAACCGTTCCGCAGGAGCCGCTCGCGCGTGGCGCGCGGCAAATCGCCGGAGCGGATGGCCACGCGCCCGGCCATCTGGAGCGCGCGCAGCTGCTCGAGGGCACTTGCCAAAAGGTTACCGGGAGTCGGCACGGGTGGATTCCGAATCCAGGTTGAGGCGTCTTTCCGTTTTTAGGTTCAGGAGTTTACCATTTTCTAGGTTTACACGAATCCGTTTTCTAGGTTTATCTGCGGAATACATTAAAAACAGAATTGGGAACAAAGGCTTATGAGCTGTTGCACTCGTGACAGAGAGACGGGACAGCGTGCGTAGAGCCGTTGTTACGGGGGCGATGCCCACGCGTCGCCGCGCGCCCCCGCTCGTGCGGCACGGTGCGGCTGCGCAGCGCCGATCCGCGCGACAAGCCGCTCATCGACCCCAATTACTTCGCCGAGCCGGTCGACCTGGCGCGCACCGTGGCCGCGTTCGAGGTCTGCCGCTCCATCATGCGCCAGCCGGCGATGGCGAGCCTGATCCGCCGCGAATACGCCCCGGGCGCAGAGGTCACAGACCCCGATGCGCTGGCGCGCTATGCGCGCTCGGCGGTCGGCACGGGCTATCACCTGGCCGGGTCCTGCCGGATGGGCAGCGACGGGGAAGCCGTGGTCGGCCCGGATCTGCGGCTGCGCGGCATCGAGGCACTGCGCATCTGCGATGCCGCCGTCATGCCGAGTCTCGTGTCCGGAAACACCAATGCGACCGTCATCATGATCGCGGAGAAGGCCGCCGATCTCATCACCCACCGCGGGGCCGGCTGAGCGCAGCCGCGGCGCGCCGCTCACACCCCCGCGAGGAACAGCGCGAGCGTGCAGGCGAGCCCGCCGAGCCACAGCCACGAGCGCAGCGTCGCGCGATCGGCGAGGTAGCAGACCAGGTACGCCACGCGCAGTGCGATGAAGGCGAGCGCGAGCCCATCGACGCGCCCCTGCGGGGCGTGCAGCGCCTGCGCCACGAGCACCGCGACCGCGAACGGCGCAAACGCCTCGAAGGAGTTGAGCTGGAAGGCGTGCGCCCGCTTCGGCCAGCCCTCGAGCGTCGCGAGCCACGAGCGCGGATCGCGGTTGGCGCTGGCCGGCATGTGCCCGCCCGCCTTGGCGAGCACCGTGCCCACGTACGGCAGGAAAGCGGCCGTCAGCACACACCACAGCGCCGCAGTCATCGAGCCTCCCCGAAGCGGCACGCCGGCCGCGGGTATCCACCGGGTGGATCCTGCACCGCACGGCCGCGCCGGCCGGCGTCGGACCCGCGCCGACGCCGGCAGTATAGCGCAGGGCGGACGGCGGCCGGCAGCGGGGCGCTCAATAATGGAACCGGTAGCGCAGCTCGGCGTACACCTGCAGCGGATTGTTCCAGTGCACGCCCCCGAAGGTCAGACTGTTGTCGGTGAGCAGGTGGCGGTTGGTGAGGTTCAGGCCCGTGACCGACAGCTGCAGATTGCGGCTGAAGTTGCGCCCCACGGTGAGGTCGAGGATGGCGTAGCTCGGCAGGTGGCTCGGCTGGTAGGTGGGTGGGATGCCGAGGCCGTTCGACAGCCCCGAATTGACCGAGAGGTTGGTGCCGAGGAAATACCCGCGCGGCAGATCGAGGTTGTAGCCGACGCTCAGCGTATTGCGCTGGTCGTGATCGAGCGCCACGTAATTGCCGCAGGCGGTGCCGGACACCACCAGCCCGCCGCTGATCGCCCCGAAGCACTGCGCGGTCTGGTTGGAGTAGGCGAGATGCACCTGGCCGTAGCGCCAGAACGCCGGCGAGCGCAGCGTCAGCTCGCGGCCGCGGATGAGCGCTCCCTGGTCCGTGATGGGCAGGTAGATGTTGGACTCTCCGATCGGGTTGTGATCGAAGAAGTTGTGCGACTGGGTGACGAAGTAGTCTGCGTGAACGGTCCAGCCGGCGAGCGGAATGGTCACGCCGAACTGCCGTTCCCGGTCGCGCTCGCCGCGCAGCGGCAGGAAGCGGCTGTTGTTCGCCGAGGCATAGTTCACCAGCGGGCCGGACAGCGACTCGAGCGGCGGCGCCTGGTAGTACTTGCCGTAGAAGGCGCTGAACACCCAGTCGAGCTTCGGCACGCGCACGGTCATCCCGTAGCGCGGATCGGTGGCGCTCTCGGTGACCAGGCCCCGGAAGTGCGAGTAGCGTACGCCCGCCGACAGGTGCACCCAGTGCGAGAGCGCGTAGGTGTCCTGCACCCAGGCATCGAGCAGTCCCCCGGTCGGGTTCTCGAGCTCACTCAGCGGCGCCGCGCCGTTGCTGAAGGCGAGGTTGAAGTCGGCGTGGTCCTGCTGCGCAAAGCCGTACACGCCCACGTCCAGGTGATTGTGGCTGAAGTGCAGGCGCAGACTCTCCTCGCCGCCCTCGTACTGCGAGCTGTGGTGGAAGGTGGTGATCGAGGGGAAGTCGCGCGCGCCGCCGTCGTAGGCCGCGCTCTCGAAGTGATACATCAGCGAGCTGCTGAGCACCAGGTCGCGGTTGAAGGTGTGCACCCAGGAGAGCAGCGCGTAGTTGTCCTGCTCCTTCTGCGTGTCGCCCAGCTGGCCGACGCACTGCGGATCGTCGAGGATCGCCTGCGAGCCGGCGGTGCAGTTCGGGATCTGGTACTGGTCCTGGCGCAGCTGCGCGACGAACCGCAGCTCGTCGTTCGCGCTCGGGACGTACTGCAGGTTGGTGAACACGCCGTAGCCGTGCGTGCGGTCGTGCACCACCTGCGCCTCGGGGGTCTGCAGGCCGAGAGCGCTGCGGTTGCCCTCGAGGCTCGCGTAGTAGGCGAAATGCCCCGAATGGCTGGCGACGCTCAGGTAATCATCGGTCTGGCCGAAATTCCCGGCGGTGAGCCCGAGCACCGCCTGGCGTTTGCGGCCGAAGCCGGTCTTCGGGATGACGTTGAAGATGCCGTAGGTGCGGTCTCCCTCGTTGGCATTGTAGCCGCCCTGCTCGACGCCGAGCGTCTGGATGTCCTGCGGGTCGACCGCCGGCCCGAGGTTCTCCGCGATGTTGGTGTTCGGGATCTCGATGCCGTCGATCAGCCAGCTCGTCTGGTGGCCGCCGCGGATGTGCAGCATGTCGTGGGCC
>JAJYTX010000079.1 GCA_021792815.1 Pseudomonadota bacterium | reverse complement strand
GGGTGCTGCGCTCACCGCGACTGTGCCGATGGCTCGGCCGGTGGACGGGGGGAAAGCGGATACGCAGCAGCACGGTGAGTGGCTTTCTGCTGCTCCATGCGCTGGGCGGCATGAAGCGCTGGCGACGCGGTACGCTGCGCTACCGTGAGGAAAACGGCCGGATCGAGGACTGGCTGGCGCGCATCGAGCACCTCGCGGTGGCCCAGTATGACCTCGCCGTGGAGCTTGCCCGGGCGCAAAGACTCGTGAAAGGCTATGGAGAGACCCATGAGCGCGGCTGGCGGAGCTTCTCGGCGCTGATGTCCCGGCTCGATGCCCTGGCCGCCCGTCCAGACGGCGCCGCGGTTCTGGCGCGGCTGCAGGAGGCTGCGCTCGCCGACGAGGAAGGCGAGGCGCTCGCGAAAGAGCTCGCCGCCTTGCAGCAGACACCGGAGCGGGGACCAACGACCGCAACGGCCGGCGTGTGACCGGCATGAGCCGCGAACGGAACCGCTCATCCCGACAGTGAGACTGTCGGCGGAACGAGTGCCGCCGGCGCGCATTCCGGCCCGCACGGGCCGGCAGTGGGCCTGATGCACAGTGTCCGTGCCACGTTGAGATCGCCAGCGGTTGTGGGCGGCTCACCTGCCGCGCAGCGCACGGCGGGCAGGCTCAGCGCCGGCCGGATGCGCTGGCGCACGCTCACGGCGAGGAGCGTCGGCCGTGAAATGGTCAGGCGGAGAAGTCGTGCAGCGATTTTCGACCTCGCATGGCAATCACTCCGCGCTCGCTGCGATCGCCCCTTCGGTGGGGATCGCATCCTCAGCGTCCCCCAGGGCGCCCCCCTCGATGTGATTGGCACCGATTCGCCGGTAGATTTCCGGCCGGAAGCGCCGCAGCCACTCCGCCTGCACGAGTCCGATGGCCCCGACGACCAGGAGCAGGTACGGCAGGTGGTTGATGACGGACGAATTGACTCCCGTCAGCAGCGAGTACCTGCTGAAGCCGAGATAGACCGCCCAGACTATGACCAGTCCGCCGAGGAACGGCGCCAGAGTGTTGCCCAACGTCGGGGCGCGCCTGCGTGCGAAGAAGATGGGGATCCCGAGCGAGGTCACGGCGAGCAGCGTCATCAATCCGATGGAACCCAACCCAACGAGCGCCGTGGTGACATTGGCATAAGGGTTCAGGCGCATGATCTGTGCGCCGGCCACGATCAGCGCGAGCCCGGCTGTCAGAACCGCTGCCGCGACATGGGGCGATTTGTGGCGGGGATGAGTCGCGGCCAGAATGCCCGGCAGCGTGCCATCCCTTGCCAGAGCGTAGAGATACCGTGCCGAGTTGTTGAACAGCCCGAGAACCGCGGCCAATGAGCTGGTGAGCACCAGGATCCTGACTCCCAATGCGCCCGAGGCCCCGAGAAACTCCGTGGCGCGGTCCGCGACGAAGCCGCCGGGATTTGCCCTGGCGACCGCGGACACGCCGCCCGCCGGAACGGACGAGGTCAGGCACCAGGCGGTGAACACGTAGAAAAGACCGACCAGAACGATCGAGATGTAGGTCGCGCGAGGGACCGTGACGCGCGCGTTTCGGGCTTCCTCCTGGTAGATCGCCGTCCCTTCGATGCCGAGCATGCTGTCGAACGCGTAGATGGCGCCGATCCCGAGGCCGGGAGCGTAGACTGCGGCGGGAGAGAAATCTCCGAGATGCAGGCCGCCGAGTCCGAGATGGGCGACGATTGCGAAGTCGAGGATGAGGATCAGAAGCACTTCGGCGCTCAAGGCGATCGCGAGTGCCGTGGCGGCGAGAGTGATGCGGCGGTAGGCCAGAAAGCTGGTCAGTATGATGCTGAGATAGGCCCACAGGTACCACTCGGTGTGCCATCCGGCAGTCGTTCGCAGCAGGCGCTCGAAGAAGAACGCGAACGCTGCCACGGTCGATGCCGACAGCGCGAAGTAGCACAGCGCCGCGATGTAGGCGGCGGCCAGGCCGGCGGTGCGGCCGATGCTCGCGCTGATGTAGGCGTAGAACGCGCCGGCATTCTTGATGTGGGGAATGATGCGCACGTAGCCGATCGCAAACAGCAGCATGACCGCGATCACGCCGAGATAGGTTCCGGGTATCCCTACTCCGTTGCCCAATGCGAACCCCAGCGGCATGAGCGCCACCACCACCGCCATTGGGGCGGCCGCCGCCATGACCATGAAGACCACGTCAGCGGTGCCGAGCATGCCCTGGCCGAGGCGGCCCTGTTCTGCTTCACGTTTGGGAGAGTTCACTGCGAATACCGATCTCTGGGCAGTAGTGGTGAGAAGATCCGGCCGGGTTGCCGCTGCGGCGCGCCGCACGCCAGCCGCTCCTTGCCCCCGCCGCTTGCTTGTCAAGTGAGTTGTGTATACCGTTTCCCACCTGATAGTTCAAGTCTAAAGCAGTCGTGTGTCGATGCAAGAGAGCCGAGGTTGCATGCATCGGCGCGTCGGACGCGAGCCCGGACATACGAGGTGTAACTCGCGATGACCAGCATCCTTGAATCCGGTGGTGATGAGGCGGATACGTCGGTCCGTGGCGCTTTTGAGCGCGCGCGCGCAGGCTTCGGGTCAAACCCGTTCATCCGCATCCCCGGGGGATGCCCCGGCGGTCCGCTGAGCTTCACCTTCGAGGAGGCTGGCCAGCGGATCGAGCATATTGCAGAGAAGTACCGTCGTGCCGGCTACGGTGGCGGTCACCACGTGGCTCTGCTGCTCGAATCACGCGCCGAGTTCTACCTGCATTGGCTCGCACTGAACGCAATCGGCGTGACCCTGGTGCCGATCGGAGCCGATCTGGTCGCGGAGGAGGTGCGTGGGCTGTTGCAGCACGGCGACGTGGACCTGGTGGTCTGCCTGCCGAGCCGGGCTGCATTCCTGGAGCGCATCGTGCAGCACGGCCCGGCGACGAAGATCGCCCGCCTCGAGTCCGGGGACGAGCCGTTGCCGGAGGCGCCCGAACCGCGCTCCGGCGGCGCCGCGGGCGGCGCCGCAGCCATCGTATTCACCTCCGGCAGCACTGGCGCACCCAAAGGGTGCCTGCTTTCAAACGAATATTTCCTGAGATTCGGGCGCTGGTATCGGGATCTCGGAGGGCGGTGCAGCCTGCGCGCCGGGCAGGAGCGCTTCATCACGCCGCTGCCACCCAATCACGTGAATGCGCTGGCGTTCTCGAGCATGGGGGCGATCATGACCGGGGGCTGCATCGTGCAGCTCGACAGATTCCGGCCCGGGCAGTGGTGGGAGCTGGTGCGCGAGAGCGGCGCTACCGTCATGCATTATCTGGGAGTGATGCCCGGGATGCTGCTGAAGCTGCCGGAAGATCCGCGGGAGCGGCAGCACGGATTGCGCTTTGGTTTTGGCGGAGGAGTGCGGGCAGCCGATCATCAGCGGTTCGAGGAGCGTTTCGGCGTGCCGCTGGTGGAAGCCTGGGCCATGACCGAGACCGGTGGCACGGGCACTCTGTCGACGCATTGCGGTCCGCGCCACGTGGGCACCGGCTGCATCGGCCGGCCGGCCGCGCAATACTCCCAGGCCATGGTCGTCGACGAAGGGGATCAACCGCTGCCGCCGGGCGCGGTCGGCGAGCTGTTGGTGCGCGCGACTGGTCCCGATCCGCATCGGGGCTTCTTTTCCGGTTACTACCGCAATCCGGACGCGACCGAGTCCGCCTGGCGCGGCGGCTGGCTGCATACCGGCGACCTGGTCCGCCAGGACGAGGAGGGCTGTTTCTTTTTCGTCGGACGACGCAAGCAGATCATCCGTCGCAGCGGCGAGAACATCTCGGCCGCCGAAGTTGAATCGGTGCTCGCTTCCTGCAGCAACGTTCGACTGGCTGCCGTGGTGCCCGTCCCGGATGAGGTCCGCGAAGAGGAGGTATTTGCCTGCGTCGTGCCGGATGCCGGGCTTTTGCCGACTCGGGAATCGGCCGAAGATCTGCTGCGTCAGATGGCAGAGCACCTGTCCTACTTCAAGCTCCCTGGGTACATCGCCTTCGTGCGTGAGTTGCCGACGACCACCACCCAGAAGCTTCGCTACGGCGCCATCATCGAGCTGGCATGCTCGATGATGGCAGGCGGCGGCGCCGAATTCTTCGATGTCAGAAGCGCCAAGCGCGCACATCGAAGTGAGCCGGGGCCGGCGGCTCGGTCTCGATAGATTTCACGCCGACAGCCAATCCTTTGCGGATCGCTCACACCGGCGGTTCGTAGGAGACCTTGGGCGGGACTCCCCGCTACGGCGCCTCCCGTTCGTGTGGGCTGGCCGTTATCGCAACGCATTTGGCCGATTTTGCAATCTCCGGTCCCGGGGTACGATGCGAGGATCCATTCCGCCCCCGGGCCTGGCGTGTCAGGGGTGCCGGCCAAGCGAAGCCGACGGCCTGGGTCGCGGCGCCGCAGCAGGCCTGAGATACGAGCGCGCCGCACTGGAGAAAAGCACATGCCGTCCGTCAATTGGGATCAGGTCCGCGAGTGGGATGAAAAATACGTCTTCCACGTGCTCGCCACCAAGGACGAGTATCGGTCCGTGCCTGTGGAGAGCGCCTCGGGATGTTACGTTACGCTGGCGGATGGACGGCGAATCTTCGATTTCGCCAATCAGCTGGTTTGCGTGAACATGGGACATCGGCATCCGCGCGTCGAGCGGGCCATCCGCGAAGCGCTCGACAAGTTCGGGTACGTGTGGGAGGGGATGACGACCGAGTACCGCTCGCGGGCGGCGAAGCTGATCATGGAGGACATGGGAGTCGGGACCTGGGCCGGCCGGATCCGCTTTCTGGCTACCGGCACCGAAGCCGTGGAAAATATGGTGCTGATGGCCAAGCTGTTCACCGGACGGCGCAACATCGTCACGCGCAGCTATGATTACCACGGCTGGACGAATGCGCTGTCCGGCGCCAATGGCGTTCGGGGATACCGCTCCAGTCTCGCCTCGGGCGCGGGTGAACCCCGCATCCGCGACGTGCCCGATTCGCCTTCGCCCAACTTCCACTATGCACCGGCGCCGCAGTGCTACCGATGTCCGATCGGTCACACCTATCCGCACTGCAAGGACGGGACCGGCACCCTGGCCTGCGTCAGGGCCACGGAGCACCTGATCCGCGTGATCGGCGCGGAGACGGTGGCGGGCTTTCTGACCGAGCCGGCCCAAGGTGCGGGCATGATCCACCCGCCGAAGGAGTACTTCCCGCAAATCCGCCAGATGACCCGGCGGCTCGGCATCCTGTGGCTCGATGACGAGGTGATGACCGGATTCGGCCGCCTGGGCGAGTGGTTCGGATACGAGGTCCATGGCGTCACGCCCGATATCATGTCGGTCGCCAAAGGAATCGTGTCCTCGGCGCTACCGGCCTCGGGTGTGGTGCTCTCCAAGGAAGTTGCGTCGTTTTTCGACGACTGGCGGTTTTCCACGATGAGCACCTTCGGCTCGCATCCGCTCGCCATGGCGGCGGTCGCCGCGAATCTGCAGGCGATGCTGGAGGAAAATATTCTCGAGCGGGTGCGTGAGCTCGGCGCGTACCTCGGCACCCGCCTCGAGGAGCTGCAGAATCGTCACCCGTCTGTCGGACTGGTATCGGGGCGCGGACTGATGTGGGCCGTGGAGCTGGTGAAAAACCGGGAGACGCGCGAGCCCTTCGTCGCGGTCGACCGGTATTCCATCTACGCGAACACCGAGCAGGTGCCGGCGAGCCAGGTGGTCGGTCGCGTTGCGTTCGAGGAAGGTGTCGCAATCGGCGCGTTCCTGCCGAACAGCATTCGGCTCGCCACGGCCTTCGTTGCCACCAGGGCCGACATCGATCTCGGCATCCGGGCCCTCGACAAGGGGCTCGCGGAGCTCGACAAGCGGTGTGAATGAGCGCCGGGCGACGCGAGCGGCAGAGCCGGGCCGGAACGTCGGGGCACCGCAGAGCAATACGACCGGAGAAGCGCTGATGAGCTCGCTTGCGAACGATTTATCCCTGTTGGGTGCCGCCAGCCGGTGCTATCTCGCCACTCGCCATCGGCAATTCATCGGCGGACAGTTCGTCGATTCAGCCTCGCACGAGGAAATCCCGGTCATCGACCCGGCCAGCGGCGAACAGGTGGCCCGAGTCCCGGCGGGAGGGCAGGTCGACATCGAGCGCGCCGTGACCGCCGCCCGCAAGGCGTTCGATGTGGGGCCATGGCCGCGCATGACCGGACCGCAGCGCGAGCGCGTCATGCTTCGTCTTGCGGATCTCCTCGAGGCGAATGCCGCGGAAATTGCCGAGATCGAGAGCGTGAACAGCGGTCGGACGCTGGCGGCGACCAGGGCATTCGATGTCGACCTGTCGGTGGACTACCTGCGATACATGGCCGGCTGGGCGACGAAGATCCACGGGCAGACGCTGAGTCCCTCGGTGCCGTACGTGCCCGGAGGAAAATTCTTCGCCATGACCGTCCGCGAGCCTGTCGGCGTCGTCGGTGCGATCACTCCGTGGAACGTGCCCCTCGGACAGGCGATCTGGAAGCTCGCGCCCGCCCTGGCCGCGGGCTGCACCATTGTCCTGAAGCCGGCCGAGCAGACGCCTCTGACGGCGTTGCGCTTTGCGCAATTGGTCGCAGAGGCAGGCGTGCCGGAAGGCGTGGTCAACGTCGTCACCGGCTATGGTGAAGTGGCGGGAGCGGCCTTGGTGACGCACCCCGGCATTGATAAGATCAGCTTCACGGGCTCGACGCAGGTGGGTCGCTCGATCGGCGAGCGGGCGGCGCGTCAGATGAAGCGCTTTACGCTCGAACTCGGCGGCAAGTCCCCCATGGTGGTCATGGGCGATGCGGATCTCGACATCGCCATTCCGGGAACTGCCATGGGCATTTTCGCCAATCACGGCCAGAACTGCTGCGCGGGCTCCCGCCTGTTCGTCCACGAAAGCGTTTACGAGAAGGTGATCGAGGGGATTGCGCAGATCGCGCGGAATCTGAAGCTCGGCCCGCCGCTCTCGCCGGACACGCAGATGGGTCCGCTCATCTCGAAGACACAGCAGCAACGGGTCCTCGAGTACATCCGGTCCGGCGAAGCCGACGGCGCCAGGCTCATCGTGGGCGGCCAGGCACTGCCGGGGCCGGGCGCCTATGTGCAGCCGACGGTCCTGACCGAAGTGAAGCCGACGATGAAGTGCGTGCGCGAGGAGATTTTCGGCCCGGTGCTGGCGGCAAGCCGATTTGTCGAGTTGGACGAGGTGATCGGGCGTGCCAACGAGACCACCTTCGGGCTGGGTGCGAGCGTCTGGACCGAGAACCTGAATCTCGCGCACTGGTTCATCCGGCAATTCAAGTCGGGAACCGTCTGGATCAACACGCACGGCGTGCTGGACCTGGCCGTGCCCTTCGGCGGCATCAAGCAATCCGGGATCGGCCACGAGCTCGGAGAAGAAGCGATCAATCACCATACTGCGCTGAAGTCGGTGCTCCTTTCCCTGCGAGAGCCCCACTGACCGCGCATGGGTGCGGCTGCCGGCCGCACGAGCCACGGAGGGCCGGCCTGCCGCGCCGCATGCATGGCGTGGCGGTCAGGAGTCATCGGGGCACTGATCGGACGCGACCTCCATCGATGCGGTGGCGTCGCGTGCGTCCGGCGCAGCCTGACGACTCCGGCGTCTGTTCCGAGTGAGCGTTTCCCCCGTCCATCCCTTGAATGCCCGCGAAAGGACCGAGGAATCGGAATAGTTCAGTTGGAAAGCCAATGCCGCCAACGGCCTCGGCCCCGAGGATATGATGCCCTCCAGCTTGGCGAGCCGCTGTCCCTGCAGGATGAAACGGAACGACGTGTTCTCCGCGGCCAGTCTTCGCCGCAGGGTGCGCACGGACAAATTCAGGTCCTTGGCGATTGCCTCGATGGTGACCGGCGCGCGGCCGAGCCGCCGGGCCACCTGGATGGCTGTCCTCTCGGCGCACGAGCGGTTGGGTGCGCTTTTCTCGTGCAGGAGGTTCAGCAGGTGCTGCTCGAGCACCGGAAGCGTGGTCGCATCGTGCGGTCCCATGCGCCAGCGCAGCGGCTGTCGCAGGTCCCGGTTGGAGACGACCATCGCGTTGGAGACCCCTCCGCCGGACACGCGCGCCCCGAAGTAGCGTGACAGCCGATTGCGTCGCAGACTGACGTCGTGCTCGAACTCGACCTCGACCGGCATCCAACGTGAATCCTGCAGCTGGCGGATCATGGAGCACAGGGATGCCAGCGCATACTCGGCATCCTGGGTCCGTGGCTGGATGCTCGGATCCTGAATGCAATACCGATAGACCGTCGTGGTCGCTCCCGGGACCACTTCCAGACTGGTATGGGTCTGCCATGCCCATTGAAAGCGGGCGTAGCGCTCCAGGGCTGCGCCGAGGTCATGGGCCAGAGTGAAAAGAGCATAGAAAGGGCCGAAGTCGGCCAGCCGGAACTGTTGACCCAGTTCGAGCCCGAGGTAGGGCCGATCGAGCCTGCGAGACAGGTCTTCCGTCAGCGCGACGTACTGACGCAGCGGGATGTGTTCGTACAGGTTTGCGATGAGAGACAACGAGAAGCCGAACTCGCCCAGGTAGGCGTCCGCATTCAGATTCGACCGCTCGATCTCGTGTACGAACGGTACGAGGAACATCGCACGTACGGTGGCCTGCGCGGCGTCGAATCCACGACCATTGCGGCCGGCAGGCCTCGAATGTCGTCTGGTGCCCTTGCGTTTCATGCGGTGGCCGATTTTGCACACAAAAAGGCTGAAGATGCAATCTACGTTTCCAGCCGAGCGGAGCACCCTGGCCAAAGACGCGAGAAAAATCAGCGGGGTTTTGAGGTTATGCAACTGATCGAGCGTATGTGTCGGCGATGCCCGCCTGATCCGATGGCGTACCGCTCACCGGCCGCGGTCGGCCCAGGTGCAACGGGGGTGCGTGGGTGCATTCGCCGTACTCTCCGCGGATGGCGGGAGCCTCGATCGGAAGGCGGTGCCGGGCAGCGAAGCTGCCCGCAGCTCCAGTGGGTGGGTGGGGGGCGTCAGGTCACATGCGCCGGACCTCGATTCGGCGAGAGGAATTTCCACGGCCTGATCGACAGCGCCGCTCAGAGGCCGACTCTGCGGTCCGTCCTCGTCAGCCGGAATGGGAAGCAGGTGGAAACCGGTGTTGCGCTCTTCGGGAGTCATGATCTATGAGACGTACGAGTCAACGGGTTCTGGCGGCGGCGATGGTCCTCGTGTTCGCAGGTGGCATCGCGGCATATGCAGCTGAACCGAGCAGCGCTGGCGCACTGCCGGATAAGCTCGCTGAAGTCGTGGTTACGGCAACCCGGCAAAGAACGACGGTGCAGACGACCCCGATCAGCATCTCGGCGGTCACCGCGGCACAGATCGCCTCAAGAGGGCTGGTCAACGTGGACAGCCTGGTCCGCTCGGTGCCCGGCATCGCGGTGCGCGACACCGGGGGGCCGGGCGAAGAGGAGTACGAGATCCGCGGTCTGAATTCCCAGGGTGGCAATTCCTCCA